>JBJTOW010000458.1:0-4961 GCA_046074805.1 Planctomycetota bacterium
TGGATGGCGCCAAACGCGGCGGCGAAACTGCAGGTGAACATCAGCGTTGTGATCAACGTTGTGCGACGCAGTTCGGGAGAAAACAATTCGCCAATCGAGGGCCGACGCAGTTTGCCGGATTCCCGCTTCTTCGCCCAAGCCGGCGACTCCGGCAAAAACGGCCGAATCAGGATCAGTGGAATCGCGGGCAGCAAGCCCGACATCAATGTGTAACGCCACGGGGCATGCGAATCTTTCACCTGACCAAGGAACCCCAGGATCTCAGGCAAGGCGATCGACGGCAATTGCAGCGCGGGCAACGGAGGAATCACGGGGAACAACTGGGCTGGCTCATTTTTCGACCACGCGATCGCCGCACCGTTGGCGACTGCCACGAGCAGACCGCCAATCGAGGAAAAAGCCTGGGTCCATCCGAGCACTTTTTCCCGCTGGTGCGGATTGTCAAACAGTTCCGCGAGCCATGCCACCGCCGCCACGAACTCGACGCACACCCCGACGAACACAAGGCAGCGGAAGAACAGCAGCATGTAGAGGCTGGTCGAGTAGCCTGCCGCGAACGCCGAAAACGCGTAGAGCAAAATGCTCCAGGTCAACACGCGACGGCGGCCGAGTCGGTCGGTGAGGTAGCCACCAAGTAGCCCGAAGATGCCGCCCGCGACGGCCGGCACGTAGAACATCAACGAAAACCAGTGGGTGAATTCGGGCGTTCCCGGCCGAATGTTGCCCAACTCCATCAACGCCGGCCGAATGATCAACGGCAGCATCAGCAACTCATAGATGTCGAAGGCGAAACCAATCGCCGCGATGGCGCAGATAAGCCACTGAACGCCGGTAAGTGGTTGGCTGGGCATTCCGCTGGAAGCAGTCGCACGCATGAAGAACTCGCAAAGCTGGAGGGAACGGCGGCGGCGCCAGTCTTCCTATTGGGAAGGCAGCGCCGCGAAGCGATCGCACGGTGGGTGAGTAATAAACGAAGGCGGGATAATTCGCGTGCTGAATTTTGCCCCAACCGCCCGACCGCCCGCAAGCCTTCCTGGCGAGATTCACCACGACAAATCCCGCCGGAGCGTCGAACGATTGTGAGATGCCGTCCTTCTTACCACCGCGAGGGGACGCCTCCGGCCGCAACCCAGTCGGCTGCCGTTTCGCGAATGGTCGCCCATTGGACATGGGGAAGCAGGGCCATGCTGTCCGCCCAGGCTTCGATTTCCGCGATCCCGTCGGTCGTGTCGACCACTTGAAGCGTGTCCGGGGCGACGTTGATCGTAGCGCTGGAAATCGGCTCGCCCCGTCCCACTGTCCCAGCCGCCAACTCCAAGGCGAAATCGACGGTGCTATCGAGCGTGCGGCCGCCGCCACCGACGGCGATCAACGAACCGCTGGGAGCATGCCGCTGCCATTCGCTCGAACTGCGTGGCCGCCAAACGCCGAAAGCGCGGTCGTCCGAGCCAGGACCATGGCCCGCGCGGATCACCAGTCCCCACAGCACTTGGGCACCCCATCGCGTTCCGTCCGATGCAGTCTGTGGCCGACGAAGCGCGTCGATCTCCGACACCGTCAAACCCGAGGCAACTCGATTGGGAGCTCCCCCGAGGTTGCGAATTTTCACAAAGCATTCCGGACGGTCGGTGGCGTTGTGGGCGTGAATGTCCCACTCCACTCCCAGTGCCTGAGTGGCCAAGATCACCGACGCGGCAGCCGGTTCGTTGCGAAGCCATCCGATGTCCGCTCCAATCGACCACCGCATTCCCGTCGCTCGGTCGGAACTGTGCCCGGCGGCCGTCGCTCGAGTGAAAAAGTCAACGAGCCTCACGGGGTCTGGCCACCGGCTGGGATCCGATTCGATGTGCATCGCGCCGGAAACGTAGAGCTCCGTTTGCGCCGTCGCCGAACGTGTGGGCGAAGCGGCGGCGAGCGTCGCGCCAAGCACGGCCACCATGAACGCGAACAGGGCGCCGCGCCGCGAATTTGCCATGGGCAGGCTCCTGTTACGCCGAACCGACGGACCGAGGATGGATGGGGAAGCGAAGACCGGATTGAAAACTGACATCGAAGTTCTCCTGGCAGGGTCCCGCGAGGGGACAGGATGGGCGATCTGCGTGGTCGGCAACAGCGCCGCCAAGCTCTCTCTGCCAGTACCTACCGGTGGTTCCGGCAAACCTTGCAGCGGATTGCGGGAATATTCCAGCGTTCCAGAGCTTCCGCCGAAGCCGTAACTGGGTGGAAAGAGTTTCCGGCCAACGTCCAGCCGGCTAGTGTTGGTTGTCCGGCCAGTGATCGTCGGTCCAGCCGAATTCGAGTTGCTATGCCAGCGACGGCCGGCTCCCGATAATCCCATCTGCGAAAACCCACGGGGACCTCACGCCATGTTGGCGATTCCGCTCATTCTGGCTGGCGTTTCCGGCTTCGCGTTGATCGAACTCCTGCACCCGCGGCGAACGTTGGATGCTGGATCCGCGTCCCGTGAAGAGCGATCGGCCGCGACATTCGAGTTGGTGCTGCGGCTCGGACTCGGGCTCGGGTTAGGGATGTCGCTACAGAGCGTCTTGGCCTATCTGAGCCTTGTATTGACAGGTTCGCTAACCTCCGGACTGGCTGTCGAAACTTTGCTCGGTATCGCTGGTTGCATCCTGCTTGTGGTGCGCGGCCAGCGCAAGGCGAGTGTGCTGGTTGACGGTAGGTCGGATGGCTCGACAACGAACTCAACGGCCAGCGCGGGCACGCCGATCCGCCCCGCAGGAGCGATTGTCGAGGCTCATTCGCCCGCATGGGTGGAATGGATGTTCACGTTATCGCTGGTTGTTTCGGTCGCTGTTCTCGCGGCCTTGCCGATCATCCGCTGGAGCCAGGCGCCGCACGGTTACTGGGATGCGTGGCAAATGTGGACTCCGAAGGCGATGATCCTCTTCCGTGGCGGACCGGAATGGTCCGCGCGAATCAGTTCGTTCAACGATCATCCTGGTTATCCGTTGCTGGTTCCGTTAACGACGGCGCGGTTGTGGACATGGGTTGGAACTCCATTCCATCTCGGCTCCGCCTTCGCCAACTCCTATCTGTACGCCATGGCGATTCCTGGTGTCCTTGTTGGCTTCCTGGGAATGACGGGAGGCAAGCGAGCGGCGGTGTTTGCTGTGTCGGCGTTCTGCGTTGTTCCGGCATTCCCCGCTTGGACCGCCGCGTTGTACGCCGACCTGCAAGTGAGCTTCCACGTGGTGGCTTTGCTGGCGATCGTCGCCTGGACCATGTCCACCTCGCGAAGTTCCGCGGGCTTGGCGGCCTTGGCGGGTATCGCCATGGGCGGCGTTCTTTGGTCCAAAAACGAAGGGGTGATGTTGTCACTCGCTGCGGTCCCGGCGATCGCGCTCACCCAGATCGCCAAAGATGGTTGGCGTCGATCTTTACCGTCGAGTGTTGGGTTGGTTTGTGGTTTGGCGCCGTTTCTCATTTGTCTTGGGCATTTCAAACAGGCTGTGGCTCCCGCCGGCGAAATGGCGGCCGCGCTGCTCTCCTCGAAGGCGGCGGATCTCTTGGTGGATGTAGACCGCTGGCGGACGGTGTGCCGCCATGGGTGGCGGCTCATTCGACAAGAAAACCTGCCGCTCTTGGCGGTGATCCTGGCAGGGCTCGTGTGGTGTCGACGTCCTAATCGGGTTGTTCGAACGAGTTTGGCGTTGGCCAGTTTCCCGCTCCTCGCTTCGTTGGGCTACCTTTACGTCTACTTGCGAACTCCGCATGAACTGGATTGGCATTTAGCGACCTCGCTCTCGCGAATCTTCCTTCATGTGTATCCAGCGGCGTTGCTCGTTTTCATCGGGTTCTTTCTGTCAGCCCCGAGAGGCTTAGCGCCGCCGAGTTCCTCCACATGCGGCCCGACGGACGAGGTTGCCGCCGAGCCAACCGGTGGCGAATCGTTGCCGTTGGAACAGACGCCGACGCGAGCGGCTTGGTTAGCTGCAATCGCCCTGTTGACGCTCGTGCCACCCACCTACCAAGCGTTCCAATTCGATCAGCAAATCGAGCCGCGAAATTGGAAGAAAATGCATCAAACGGTCATGGAAGTTCCCATGGGCACACTTCGGCGAATGATCGGCGAATCCGAGTCGATCTCGATCGCCCCGACGCCGGAAAAAGGTCAAGCAGCGGAATTGGCCAAGCTTGCCGCTCAATATCGCCTCGCTCCCCGCAAAGTCACGTTGGGTGGAGACTCACCGTGGGTCATCGCCTTCCACAAGTCAGTGGAAGAATCGCGGAAATTCGCTGTCGAGCAGTCGTTGACGCCGATCCACGACCTGCGAAACGGCATGCGACTGTATCATCGCGGACCGCTGGAGTCAGACACCGCCAGCGGCCCCAACCGCACCTTTCGATAGACGGTTCGCGATGTCCATCGACGCGATCACAAGAATCCACGACTCTGGCAAACAAGCTGTGATCGCCGTCACCGGCGGTGGCGCGGGCGCGATTGGCCGCTTGCTCGCGGTTCCCGGCGCCTCCCGCTTTCTTTTGGAAGCCCAAGTGCCCTACTGCACCGCCGCGCTCGACGAGTTCTTGGGCGCGAAGCCTGAGCAGTATTGCAGCGACCGCACCGCTCGAGCGATGGCGATGGCCGCCTACTGGCGCGCCACGAAACTGGTCGGTCTCGCTAGGCTCATGGACGCAGCTCGTTCCGCAGTTGCCGCTCCCACCGCAGACACCGCTCCAACCGTAGACGCCGCTCCAACCGTAGACGCCGCCCATGCCGTGGACGCCGCTCAGCTTATCGGACTGGGCGTATCCGCTAGTCTGGCCAGTGATCGGCCCAAACGCGGCCGCCACCGGGTGCATGCCGCGATTCAAACCGCGACCCACACCGCTCGCGTTTCACTCACGCTGGTCAGCGGACGGCGAACCCGCGCGGAAGAGGAATCAATTGCCGCCGACCTACTCCTCGCGTTGCTGGAAGACGCCACATCCGATTCGAT
>JBJTOW010000459.1:0-4122 GCA_046074805.1 Planctomycetota bacterium
CGCCGACAACGGCCGATTCACAGTGAATTCGACGAATCCAACCGACTCGATCACCATCAACGGCGAGGCGGGCAACGACACGGTTACCGTCGCCAGCACGGTGGCCTCGGCGATGGTGCTCATCGGGGGCGCTGGCGACGACGCCTTGACCGGGGGCGGCGGCGCGGATTCGCTCGACGGCGGCGACGGTGTGGATCGCTTAACCGGAGGAGCGGGCAACGATCGTTTAAGCGGTGGCGGGGGCAATGACACATTGTTGGGCGGCGCGGGCAACGATTCGTTGTCAGGCGGAGTTGGCAACGATCAGTTGGGAGGCGAGGCAGGCATCGACACGGTGCTTGGCGATGCCGGCAACGACATCCTGGTGCTCGCTGGCGCGGAAGCGGCGACGGGTGGCCGCGACATGATGGACGGTGGCAGCGGCACCGATATCCTCCAGCTCGCCAGCAACGTTGCGCTGGAAGCATTTGGCCGGTCCGGCTCGGGAGCCATCGGTTTGGAAACGATCGACGGAAAGAATTTCGCGATCGTGGGAACGGCTGCCGCCAACATTTTCGACTTCACGGGTGTGGCTTTGCAGCGTGTGGCCTCGATCCAGGGGTTAGGTGGCGACGACGAAATCGTGGGGAGCGCTGGGATCGACGAGATCTATGGCGGCACGGGGAACGATTCGATTGACGGTGGCGCTGGCAACGACACGATCTTTGGCGAAGCTGGCGCGGACACGCTCGTGGGCGGCGCCGGCAACGACATTCTCGACGGCAGCTCCAATGACGACGCCGGTGTTGACCGTATCGATGGCGGGGCGGGCGACGATACGATCCGCACGAAGGGCAGCGAATCGTTGAGCGACGTGCTCCTGGGCGGAACGGGCGCGGATCGGTTGGTGAACTTGGCCAGTGGCGCCGACCTGTTTCTGGCGAGCTTCCCGGGCACGACGGCGGGTATCGAACAGATTGTCGGCGCGGGCGGAGCGATTCGCGGCACCGATTCGGCCAACTTGTTGGACTTCCGCTTGAACACCAGCGGGAACTCGTTCGTCGACCTGGTAGGAGTGCCCGCCATCTATGGTATGGGTGGCGACGACGCCATTCATGGAACGGGCGAGGCCAACTCGCTGTACGGCGGAGCCGGCAACGACATCCTGCAAGGCTACGGTAAGAACGACTACCTGGATGGCGGCGATGGCAGCGACTTGCTGGTCGGCGGCGACGATAACGACACGCTAGACGCGGGGTCCGAAGCGGCGGTGGTGGACACGGTTCAGGGTGGCGCCGGCGACGACCAGATTCGCGTGCTTGGTCGGTCCGCCGAAACGGACGTGATGGATGGCGGAGCCGGCTCGGACACCCTGGTCAACATGACCAATTCCAGTACGCCCACCGATGTTTCACTGAGCGGCTTTTCCGGGACCACGGCGGGTATCGAAACCTTCGCTATGAATGGCGGCGGAATCATCGGTACCGATGGCGCGAACGTGTTCGATTTCCGGCTGAATAGCATGGGCACACAAAGCGTGAGTTTGGTCCGCAACAAATACGTGGCTGGCGGAGCCGGCGACGACGTGATTCGAGGCACCAACAGCGTCGACCTCCTCTACGGACAAGCCGGCAACGACAAGCTCTACGGATACGAAGGCAACGACTACCTTGACGGCGGTGATGGCGACGACTCGATCTACGCTGGCGAAGGCTCCGATACGTTGAATGGCGGCGCCGGCAATGATTTGATGGAAGGCGAAGAAGGCAACGATTCGCTGATTGGCGGCCTGGGAGCCGACGTGGTTCGGGGCGGCGACGACAACGACGAGATTTACGTCCAACAGACCGAAGCTCTTGGCGATGTGATGACGGGTGGAAACGGCAACGACCGCCTCTTGAATTACGCGGCCGCTCCGCTGGTGCTAAACGATTTCCGAGGAATGACGCTCGGCATCGAAGTCGTGACCGGAAACAACCAGCGGATCACCGGCACCAGCGTCAATGATGTGATCGACTTCCGGCTCAGCTCAACCACGTCGATGACCTTGACGAGCGTCTTGGGGATCGATGGCTTGGGCGGAGATGACTTTATCGTCGGCTCTAACGCGGCCGATTCCATCAGCGGCGGGACAGGCAACGATTCCCTGTACGGGCAAGGCGGAAATGACTCGATCGACGGCGGCGACGGCGATGATCTGCTGGCGGGTGGCGAAGGCGCCGATTCGATCCTGGGCTTAGCCGGCGCCGACTCGATCGATGGCGGCGAAGGCAACGATACGCTGGCCGGCGGTGAGGGGAACGATTGGATTCAGGGAGGAGCCAGCGGCGACACGCTCGACGGCGGCGTCGGAGCCGACACGCTATTTGGCGGAGACGGAAACGACATCATCAACACGCAACACACCGAGTCCGTCAGTGACACGATCAATGGTGGACTTGGCGTCGATAAGCTTGTCAACATCGGCACCACCGACTTGGTGCTCTACAGCTTCAACGCCCGCACTTCGTCGATCGAGGAGCTGGACGGAAACAACGCCAAGTTGGTCGGCAATAATAGCGACAACATTCTCGATTTCCGGCTCAGCGACCTGCCGCTGCTGGCTAAGCTGACCGATGTCACCGTGATCGACGTTGGTGGCGGCAACGACACCGTGTATGGCTCGGATGGCATCGACTCGATCATTGGCGGCGCCGGCGACGACGTGCTTTACGGTTTCGGCGAGGTCGATTCGCTGGACGGTGGCGATGGCAATGACACGTTGTCCGGCGGAGCTGGAGCCGACACGCTTCAAGCGGGCGCTGGCAACGACACCTTCCTGGTCAAAACCACCGATGGCGATGGTGATTCGATGGTCGGTGGCACCGGCACCGATACGCTTTCCAATGGTGGTGCCGCGACGGACAACATGGTCCTGAGCGGGTTCACCGCGTCCACGAACAGTATCGAAGTGTTGGACGCCAAGGGCGCGAGTCTCGTTGGCAACGCCAACGCCAACACGTTCGATTTCCGGATCACGACGGGCGAAACGCCTACGTTCATCACTCTGTCGAATGTCGTGGCGATCGATGGACTGGGTGGCAACGACGTGATCTACGGCACCGCCAACGCCGATACGATCCGCGGCGGCGATGGCGTCGACCAGATTTACAGCTTCGGCGGCGACGACGTGATCAACGGCGGAGCGGGCGCGGACACAATCGACGCGGGCGACGGAGACGACACGATTCAAACACAAGCCGCCGAGTCGTCCGGCGATTCGCTGCAAGGCGGCCTCGGAACCGATTCACTCGTGAATATCGACACCGCGACGACTCCAGCCGACCTCGTCTTGGCGAACTTTGTCGCGTCTTCAAACGGCATGGAAGCGATCGACGCGAAGAATGCCAAGATTGTTGGCACCAGCGCCGCCAACACGCTCGATTTCCGCACGAACACCACCACACCGACGTTCGCGACACTCACGAACGTCGCGGCGATTGAAGGGCTTGGCGGCGACGACACCATTCATGGTGGCAGTGGAGCCGACACGATTCGCGGCGGCGACGGAGCCGATGCGATCTACGCTTATGGCGGCAACGATGTGCTCGACGGCAGCGCGGGTGGCGACATCCTCGACGCGGGCGCTGGTGACGACGATATCCAAACCCAAGGCGACGAATCGGAGAACGACAGTTTTGTCGGTGGTGAAGGCACCGAAGACCGGTTGACGAACATCGCCGTTGGCTCAACCCTCCCGGACCTCGTACTGGGCGAGTTTCTCGGGACGACGAACGGCATCGAGGCGATTTACGCCTATGGTGTCAAGATCCTGGGCAACAGCGCGGGCAACACGCTGGATTTCCGCGCGGACCCAAGCGCGACCACCTTCGTCCAACTTTACGACGTCACCACGATTGATGGCGGCAGCGGCAACGACACGATTCATGGCACTTCCGCTGCGGATTCGATCTTTGGCGGCAATGGCAACGATGTTATCTACGGCTACGGCGGCGATGACTACCTTGACGGTGGTGCCGGCGTCGATCAGATCTTCGGCGGCGATGGAATCGATTCCATCCTCGGCGGATTGGGACAAGACACGCTAACCTGCGGCGGCGGCCTGGACGTGTTCCGCTTCGATTACAGCACGACCGACCGCAC
>JBJTOW010000460.1:0-5151 GCA_046074805.1 Planctomycetota bacterium
GAGGGCCGGAAATGCCTACCCGTTGATTCGCCCTCGCTTGCGCTTCGGGTTGTGACAACTAGCCTCCGCCCCGTGAACGGTTACCGTCGATGGGCATCGGATCAATGTTCGCCAACCGCGGGAAAACGGCGACGTCGAACACTAGACGTTCCTAAAATAAGCGGAACTTCTGGATGCCAACGGGGCAGAAGGCTGGCCGTCGGTGAGATCTCGCGTTAAGGCGTAACGCAGTTGATCACTCGTCTTTGGCGCCGCCCAGCGTGATGGAGATCTTGTACTTGCTCTGGAGATGAGCATGCGCGACGCTGGCGTGGCTGTCCTTCGGATACCGCTTACAAACCTGCTGGAATGTTTGGATCGCCGGCTCTTTCTGGCCGGCTTCCTCGCGGGTGTAGCCGATCTGCAACAGCGCCCATGGAGCGGCGTTGGCGTCGGCGCCGACGATCTGGTTGTAAAGCAGTACGGCCTCGTTGTATTCCTTGATCGCGCGATGGCAGGCCGCCATCTGTCGGAAATTTTCCGGGAAGTTGTCGCACTGACGGAAATGGGCGATCGCCTCTTTGTATTGACCCGCGTCGCGGTGCGTCGTCGCCAACTCCCACCGCCACTTGTTCTGATTCATTGTGTCCGCCGCGATCAATTCGCTGTAGACGAGCACCGCTTCCGCGAACTTGCGCGCCGAACGGTAGGTCATCGCCATCTCGGCGCGCCAACGATTCGCGTGTTCCGCGTCTTGGCCGACCAGTTGCTTGTAGACTTCGACCGCCAAGTCGAATTGGCTTTGCTCACGGTAGCTGTATGCGACCTGTCCCAATCCTTCAAAGCGGTCTTGATAGCGACGATAAGCGGCACGGGCGTCCTCGAACTTCGACCGCGATTTCAGGAACGCGGCAAGCCGGCCGAGCAAATCGTCGCTGGCCCCGAGGGATTTCTCCAATTGTGTGAAGGTCTCGACGACCTTGGTGTCTTGCTGAGACAGCGAAAGGATGTCCGCGATCGCGTAGCCAACAGCGCGAAGCGACTGTTTCTCCGCATCGGTCGCCGTCGCGCTGACCACTGGCATCACGCCACGCAGATAAGCCACCAACCCATCGGCCGACTTCTGGGCCTTCAGCTTGGTCTCGGCTGCGCTGCCCAGCCGAGCGATCACATCCCGACTGTAAACATGAACTTGGTTCGGCAACGCGTCCGGCGCGCAGGTCGTCGCCAACGCCTTCACAGCCTCGTCGATCGCTCCTGATTCCACGTCGATCACGGCCAGCTGTCGAGCCGCCTGGACGCAGGCACTGTTGACCGCCGCGTTGCGAGGCGTGTCGAACACAATCTTCCGCAGCAGTTGCATGCGGGTTGTGTTGTCCTTTTCGACAGCCGCCATTTCCGCTAGTTCCGACATCGCGTAAACGGCGGACGGGGTGCCGGGAAATGTCGTCGTGACATTTTTATAGGCCGACTTCGCTTTGACAGTCTGACCCATAGCGCGATAGGTCGTTCCCAGAAAGTAGCCGGCGGCCTGGGCCTCAGCCGATTCAGGCCAGTAGTCCAGCACCGATTGAAAACCTTCCTTGATCGCCGTGTTGTGCTTCTTGAGTTGCACCTGCGCGATGCTCCACTTGAGCTGGGCGTAAGCGGCCGCGTCGCTCTTTTCGTATAGCGACAAATACTTTTCGTATTCGGAGACCGCTACCTTCCAGTCCTTATCGCGATAGTACTTTTCCGCGATCTGCAGCTGGTAGCGCTCGTTTTCCCGCAGTTTCTTCCAGCGGTCGAGTGGCAATTCTTCGAGCGATTGGGCGGAGGCGTGCGGGCTGGCGACCAGCATTCCGGCGATCAGCGCGGCGACACACATCACCATGCGAGGCATTCGCGCTTCGACACGGACCGCCCATTGAAACAAGGGAACAAGGTTTTTCCAGGCGGCCAACCGCTCGCCGTGCGTCTCCCGCGCCATCGCGAATCTCCCTAAGGCGTTTGTTGTTTGGCGGACATCCATTTAGAGTGCTCAGCGTGGGCGTAGAACAAAACATTCACACCCAATTGATAGCAGGCTTCCCAGACTTCCGCGGAAACGCCGGCGTGGTCGTCGCACCATGCGTCGCTGATGTCGCCTGGGTGGTAGTAGCAAATCCAGCGGCCGTCTTTGTACCAGCCGAGCGATTCGCGGCCTCCGTGCGGCGCGACGATTGGCACGGCCGCCAAGCGGTAGGGGATCGTATGGATAGCGTCGTCGAGCGGTACGGGCACGGGCCGGACGTCGGGCGCAACTTGGTTCATCAACGCCAAAAACTGTTGGTGAAACTGCCCGCTGCCGCCATTGCTCGCGAAGATCATGCCATGCTTTTCATTCAGGTACTGCTGCAAGACCTTGATTTCGCCCGTGGTTACCGAAATACTCTTTTGGCCCGTCAGAAACATCACGGGCGGAGCTTTACCTGCGGGGAACGCCTTCAAATCCATGATCGTGCGCGACTCGGTTTGGTCGGCGATCTTCTGTTGAGTTCGCACGCCATATTCGACGAGCATATTTAAGTCGGCCCCGACACCGAAATTCAAATCCCAGTCGCCGCCGGCGTACTCGAGTCTGATCAAGCGAACCTTGCCTTTGGAAGTTCCACCCGCGAATCCAGCCCCGGCTCCTTCGCCGTATCCGACTGTATAAGCATGCTCGGTGATCTCCGTAAGCTGCAACTTCACTTCGTCGATCGGAGGCACCTCGAACTTGATACCGCTGTATGGGTTAACGACGAACTTCTTGCGGATCACCTTCTGAATCCGGACGGTCTGCGCGAGCTGTTTGACTTGACCGCCACCAGCAGGCAACTCATAGACTTCCTGGCAACCGCGGGTCTGATTGAGCAACATCACGGCCAGGAAAAACAGAATCGTGTAGCCGAGCAGGGCGGTCAGCGATTGGTTGAGTTTGCGGCTGGAACGGCCGTAGTACCAAGCGTAGGGATCGAGCGGATTCCAGACGCGGGCCGTGGCGCCCGGCGTGTCCGCCAAGGACGCGTGAGACGTCATCGCTGGACGGGTCGACACGCCGGCCCCACTGGCCGCCGAGGAGCCGGCGCTGGCGGCTAACTCGCCACCGGCCCCGTCGGCTGTCGCGATCCTGCGGCGGCGCTGGTAGCGTTCCGAAGCCCGCTCGAGCCCCCACACGACCCACGCCAAACCGATGAAGAACAAGATCGCCAACCCGAACTGCGCCGAAGATCGGGAGAGATGCGGCCAATCGAGCAGATCGGCCATGAAGACGCACCAGTGCCACACGAAGATGTATGCGACCGAAGCGATGGCGAGTCCCAGTCTTGGTCGCGTTCGTCGAGATTTCCAAGCGAAAACAAGCCACGGCGCGGCCACGGCCAAGGCGAGCGAAAAGCCGACGGCGGGAAGCCAGGAAGGCAAAGTGCGAATCGACAACCAAGCGAACCACAATGCCAGCCACGCCGGCGCGTACGCCGCGGTGGCCGCAATCAGGAAACGCGAGGGAGTCTGTGGGACGTTCATGGATTGGCTCAAAACGGTTCCTGTGAATCTCCGATCGCGTCATCCGAGCTCGCGGCTCCGAAACGGCGCGACGAACCGATTTGGAACTGTTGGATCTATTTGATTTTGTCGAGCAAGTTATCGAGATCGCGTTCGCGGGGATTCGCCTTCGGATCGGCCGCCTTCGTGTCGCCCACGCCCATCATCTTGGCCGCTCGTTCGAGGTCGCCGCCGGGGCCCCCCGACGCGTTATCGCCCGACGCAGCCGATCCACCGGCCCCTGCGTCGCCTGCGGTGGACGCATTGGCTGCCCCTGCCGGCCCGCCCGCAACGCTGGCGGCCGCTGACTTCCCATCCGCCGCCGAGTCGGCCGACTTGCCGTCAGCCGATTTCTCCGCCCCCGTTTTGCCAGCGGCGGTCGAGGACGATGCCTCTTTTTTTCCTTGCATGACATAGGGGCCAACGGTGAAAACGCCGATCAACACGAAAGAGGCGACAGTGGCTTGCACGACCGCCTTGATCAAACCGCTTTCGGCGATTTTTCCGAGCACTTCCTTGGCGGACTTGCCACGCATCGTATCGAGGAACTGGCGCAATTCATCCACCGTCGCAGCGCCGCTCTCTTTCAGACTTGACATTTTCTCACCGCTCCCATCGGCGTTACGGCCGCTTCTCTTCCAAAATATGAACCAAGTCGCCGCCCGCTTCGCTGATCGCTTCGATCACCGGTTCGAACTGCAACGCTTGCGATTCCCGATGCACCTTCAGCACCACCGTCCGGTCGCCGGCCGGCGCGTCGCCCAACAACTCTTTCACGCGCGGCGCCAACTGCGATAACCCGATCGGTTGCCCATTCAGATGCAACTTGTTTTCGCTGTTGATAAGGACGCTCACGCGCGTCGCGCCGGCGCTTTCCACCTTCGCGGTGGCGGCTGGAGTCCAGTTCAAATGGCTGTCGTCCTGGGCCTTCGCCAGAATCACGAAAAAGATCAACAGGTTGAACGCGATGTCGCCCATCGCCACGCTGGGAACTTCGGCCTTATGTTTTCTCGGCGGGATCTTCACGTCGCCTAGCCTCCCACCTGCACGGTTCGCTCTTCCTCGCGCTGGATCGTCACCGTGCCTCCGGCCTCTTCAATCACTCCGGTCACCTCAATCCAAAATGCGTACGGCGTGTCTGGCCGACTCTTCACCACCACCACTCGGTCCTCCGGACGCGGCTTGTTCGCAAGCAATGTCCGCAATCGCGGAAGCAATTGGCGCTGCGGCACTAAATCGCCGTTGATCGCCGCCGTCGTCCGCGTCAACAAAACCTCGACATTCTTCGTCTGCTGTTCCTGCTTCGACTTCTCTTCGCTCCGTGGCAACGTCTGCTTCCGTCCACTATCCGGCTGCACCGACGCGCAAACCAAGAAAAACACGATCAGATTGAACGCGATGTCCCCCGTCGCCACTGAAGGCGGTTCTACAAGCAAGTTGTTGGAGCGACGACGCATGGGGATTTCGGCAGGTACCGGGGCGTGGGTGGCGGGTGACGGGTGACGGGAATGCTTGATTTAGCTATGGGGCATTTGCTTTAAATGGTTACTTTCAATCGGGGCGGGACTCAACATTCGAGTCAACTGAAGAATCACCAACCCCCGTCAACTCGCAACTCGCAACGCGCCG
>JBJTOW010000461.1:0-5061 GCA_046074805.1 Planctomycetota bacterium
TGAAGTAGTTGGAACCGATCCTAAGAACAAAAAAATTCTGCTTCGTTTTCTGAAATCTTTCCTTTCTGAATGGTTTTTAAATGTCACTTGGCATCATTCTTTGAGGAAGGAAAGAATTCCAACCAGTCATTATTTCAAGCTTCTTCCTGTGGATTCTTCGCCGCACCTGGCGCCGATCACGGCCCCTGGGCCACGAGTTCCGTTGCGTATACGAACGGCGTCTTCGCCGTGCCGGTGGCCTGGGGCGGGCCGACGATCTTTCTTGCTTCCGATGATGCTGTGAACTGGCGGCACCTCACCAGTGGGGCGACGAAGCTGCCGGAAGGCAAAGGCGACCCGCGTTTGATGACCGGCTTTACCCTGGGCCTCGCGGGCGGCAAGGGCGTCTTTGTCTCCAGCGGCTACATGACCTTCAGTGCCACGGCGGACCTGGGCAAGACATTCACTACCTTTGCCCTATGGGGCAAGTTCAAGGACGATCCTCGCGGCAAGTTGAACACGCATCACATCGGTTCGGTGTACTGTGGCGACGCCAGCAGCCGTTTCCTTGCGCTCGGCGACAATCGCGGCGACTCGGGATCGAAATTCGGCCATCTTTTCGCCAGTGATGATCAGGGCAAGACCTGGAAATGGCTTGCGCCGAAAGGCCTCGACGCCTCCACCGGTCGCGGCAAGATGAAGTGCAACGGAAAGCTGCTCGTCATGACTGACCCGATGGCCGCAAATGTGTGGACGAGCACCGATGCCGGCGAGTCGTGGGACGGTCCACACTCCACCGGCACGCAGCGCGCCACGCTCAGCGTCGTGAACGGCGAGTTCTGGCTCTGCGGCAAGAAGTCTCGCGCCAGCGCCGACGGCCAGACGTGGCGAGATCTCCCGGCCGCCGTCCCTGAAGGACAAGTCATCGCCAGCGACAAAGGGACGCTCATTAGCATCCACCCGCAGTGTTTCAACATCCAACGCAGCACCGACGGCGGCCAAACTTGGCTAGAGGTTCACACCTTCATTCCCGCCGACATCACAGGCGGCGCACAGGGCCTGCGCGAAGGAGCGTTCGGCCTCGTGGCACCGTGAACAAGTCCCCAATGCCGCGTTCCTCTTCGAAAGGCTAAGAATCCGTCACGCGTTGCTTCACCACACGATAGAAGGGACCAATCACGCTCTTCGTCGAGAACGGGCAGAAGGTCGAAAAGCTGCCGAGCGACTTTTACTCGACCGACACGTTCACCAATTACGCGTTGCGATTCATTGATGCCGCTGAACCGGGGCGCCCGTGGTTCGGATACCTGGCATTCACCGCTCCACACTGGCCGATCCAGGCGCATGAAGCAGATGTCGCGAAATACGCCGAGACGTATGCAGATGGCCCTGCCGCGATTCGGCAGCGGCGTTTTGATCGGCTCAAACAACTCGGTCTCGTGCCGGCAGCCGTGCGGATGCCGCAGTTGGATGACACGGTCACGTCCGAAGCTCAGCAAGCGAAGAAGGAGACTCGCGACCGTTGGATGCGGACTTATGCGGCGATGATTGATCGCGTCGATCAGAACCTCGCGCGCGTCGTGAAACGGTTGCGCGAGCGCGGACAACTCGACAACACCTTGATCCTGTTCCTCAGTGACAACGGCTCGGACACCGTGCGCGGGCCGCTGTGGGGGCAGGTGAGCAACACGCCGTTCCGTCGATTCAAAGTGTCGGTCAACGATGGCGGGATTGCCTCGCCGCTCATCGCGCATTGGCCGAACGGAATCGCCCGCGAGCAACGAGGCCGGATCGTCCGCGACATCGGGCATGTCATCGACATTCACGCGACGTGCCTCGACGCCGCTCGCACGCAGCAACCGAAGTCGTTCCGCGACCACGAAGTGCTGCCGCCGGAAGGACTGAGCCTGCTCCCCGCGTTCTGTGGCAACGGTTCGCTGCCGTCTGAGTGGACTGCGGGAAATTGACCGTAGCTCCCGCTATTCTCAACCGGGCTGATTACTTATTGTCCTCGGAATCCCCGCTGGCAGGTTCATCGTAAAACCACGACTTGTCGATCACTGCGACTCGGAGATCAATCACGTCCTGCTTAGCCCAGTTCGGGAGATACTCGCAGGTCCAGTAGTTGATGATCGCGCGACCGTCGCGGGTGAAGCGGCAGCCCGGGTTCGAGAACGCTCGTGTCGGGGCGATCTCGATGTCGCGCACGTGCCGCCATGTCTTTCCCTGGTCTTTAGAAACGGCCGCCGTCAGCGGACTGCGTTTGCCGAAATGCGACCGGAACTTCGGATCGTACGAGTTATTCCAAATCATCAGCAGGTCGTTCGTGCCTGGAATCCGTGTGAGCTCGGGGCACGATTCCGGCGCGGTCAGGGAACTGGCGAAGGCGGGGCCCCAGGTGGCGCCGTCGTCTTTGGATTCGGAGAAGTACAGTTTCCCGAGCTGGTTTCGCATCACCATCAGCACACGTCCGTCGGCCGTCTGTTCGACATGCGGCTCCATCGCCCCGCGCATGGGCAATTCGATACGCGACTCGGACACCTGCCATGTCAGTCCATCGTCATCGCTGTAAAGCATGGTAGCCGCATAAGGCCCGGTTTCCGCCGGCTTTCCCGGAGCCGGTGGATTGGCTGGCAGTAGCAGGCGTCCCGAAGCCAGTCGCTTCACGGTGGCATTGCACAAGGCAAAGCCCCGTTTCGAGACGAATTCCACCAGTGGCGAGAAGGTCTGCCCCTCGTCGGTCGATTTCCACACATGGTTGGTCAGCGAGCCGGGGCGATGCTGTCGCATGAACAGCAGTAGAATTCCGCCATCCTTCGCACGAATCAGGTTAGGCGAATACACATTCAAGTCACCCTTCAGCGTTTCCGTGATGACTCGATGCCGCCCCCAGGCGCGGCCACCGTCGGACGATTCATGGGACACGAACCGCGTGGTGGCGAAGTCGCTGCCATCGCCACCGAACTCCATCGAAACCAGCAACAGACGCCCGTCGTTCAATTCGATAACATCCCCTTCACTCTTGCGAGGCATCTCCGGTTTGCTCTGGCTGACGGTCACGATCCTTTTAACACCCGCGTCACGATCCCCCGGAGCATTCAAGGCAGGCTGCGGTGTTGTGTCGCCTGAGATCATGGCCAGTGAATTGGGCTGTGACCACTTCACGCGGCCGACCCACACCGTCCCGTCGGCAACTTTGGGATGAGGTCGTTTGCCAGCATCAGGATCGACCAGCCGCGAGATAAACTCAGCATCAGTGACCCAGGACTCGGTCGGCGCGATCGCCGCAGCCCCGAAATTGCCGAGCATCACTCCCCGCTCCGGCAGCAAAATCTTTTCTGTGCTGCGGATCACCTGGAGCGACCGCGGATCGACCTGCGCTACGAACAGTGGTGCGCGATGGCGGGCGATGTGATCGTTGTTCGCGCCGCGTCGGGTATAGGCCAGGAACAACCCGTCGCTGTGCGTCAGCCAGTGTGCCTGCGTGTTATAACTCCCCAAGTCCTGACCGTCGCCGAATGTCCACGTCTTCGGTTGGCAAAAACTCAGTCCGTCGTCGCTGGTGGCCACGTAAGCCGCGGCGTCTTTCCTGATTGTCAGATAGTACTTGCCTTGGAAGAGCGCGAGCGACGGTTCCGCGAATCCGTGCCCCCCGCGATCGCCAACTCGGTGCCATGCCGCAGATATTTCATCGTCGTGCCGTCGAAGCCGCAGTGCAGAACAGTATTCTGCCAGTCGCCTCCCTGCTTCGGCTGGAATTGGACGGGAACCAGCAGCGTGCCGTCAGGCTTCACCAGCCACTGCGAACAGCCACAACCGGCGCGAAAGAACTTTCCTTCCGGCTCCGGCATTTCCAATTCCTTCCAGCCAGACCAACGGTCGGCAACTGGGTCGTAGGTTGCGTACGAAGTTTCATAGGACCGAGGCCTTTTCTGGAGCGATGCATAGTCCCCAGAGGCGGTGTACAGCGTCTTGGCTCCGATCACCAATAGCTTGCCGCTCTTCGCATGCCATCCGGGAGTGGTGTCGATGACGGCGGCCATGATGTCATCGGATTGTTTGCGCCATGCTAGTGCTGGGATCGCGGCGGGACGGGTCCACGTCCGTCCGAGGTCATCGGTCCGCATGAAATACAGCCCCGAGTAATGGTCGTCGGCCGCCAAATGCTTCATCAGCGTCATGACGACAGCGGGCTTGCCCTCCTGGCCCGCTCCAGGAATTGCCGCCGCGCGGGGGTGGAACCAGCAGAAGTCGGAACTCAGTTCCTGGATCGCGGGCACGGCCACGACGTCGAACGGTAACTCTACGAGACCGGCCGCGTTGGCCGGTCTGCCGCCTAGCACAAACAACGTCAAGAAGAAGACCACGCAGGCTTGCCGCAGTGAGAGTCGCGACTTGAAGTCGTCTCTGCGGGGGAGCGGGCCGGTGTGTACTCGCCTTTTCATGATGAACGGGCCTTGTGATCAGGATCTCGGACGCAGGGCGTCAGGCGACCGCTAGCATGCCCGCGTAGAATCGCCGTGAATGTGCTTTTCTTATGAAATGTGTTCTTGTTGCACGCGGTGATTTGAAAAATGTTACTAGGAACCGAGAGACTCAATGGGCGTGGACGTCTGTGGCGCTTTGATCGCCGCTGCCGTGCGGAAAGCGAAACGAATGTGGTTTTAGTCGTACGACTGAAGATAGTGGTTGTGTTTAATCCGCGGTTCGAACGCATACAGCTTCGCATTCTTCAAGTGAAAGCGTAGCTGGATGGGACGGCCTTGCAGTAGATGGCAGTCCGAGCCGCCTTTCCAGCGAACGGTGTGCCGGACGCTATCCGTAGCGATCGGTGTGCAAGTGTTCCGAGTGAATCCATCGATGGCCTTCCCCATCGAATCAAGGGCCTCAATCGTCAGTTCTCCTCCGGCGGCGTTAGCGTTGACTTCCAGCGTGTCGCCGAGAAAAACGAGGGGTTTGGTCGTCAGCGTCCCCGGTTCACCTCCGGCTTCGACTGAGACGAAGCCGTCGAGGCGGAGCGTCGCCAGACCGACGCCGCTCTCGATTGGATCGCGGTGGTAGGTGGCCCAGTGTCGGCCGCGC
>JBJTOW010000462.1:0-6666 GCA_046074805.1 Planctomycetota bacterium
ACTGACAACCGACAACTGAACACCGACAACTGAACACCGACAAAGTCGCCGCTAATCGCTTCGTTCCCAGCAATTTTTTCAGATAACACTCATATAACTTTAGGAGCCGCGAGCATGTTGAAACATCAATTACTGCATCCGCGAATCTCGTACTTGTTGGCGGAAGCCGGCCATCACTCGACGATTTTGATCGCCGACGGCAACTATCCGGCGTCGAGCAAACGGGGGCCGCGTGCCGAGGTGGTGTCGCTGAACTTGATGCCGGGCGTTGTCACGTGCGACCAGGTGCTGAAGGCGATTCTGTCCGCCGTTCCGATCGAGGAAATCAACACCATGATGTACGAAACGAGCGGACCGTATGCGTTGCCGGCCGATCCGCCGGCGTGGGACGAATACCGCCGGACGATCCGCGACGCGGGTCTCGACTTGTCGCTGAAGCCCATCGACAAATGGAAGTTTTACGACGCCGTGGCGACCACCGACCACGTGTTAACTGTGCAGACGGCCGACCAGCAGCGGTTCGCGAACGTGCTCCTGCACATCGGCGTGCGGATGGATTGATGTCGGACTTTCACAAGTGACTGTGACGCGTGTCGGCGGAATCGCGGAGCTTAGCTAGAGGAGAAATGACGATGAGCGGACAAGGTGGAAGCCAACTGTTTGATTTGACCGGCTCGAACGCGGCGGTGATTGGCGGCACCGGTGTGCTGGGCGGCGCGATGGCGTCGGCGCTCGCCGGCTGTGGAGCGGCGGTGGCGATTTTGGGCCGGAACGAGGAACGCGGGCTGGCGCGGGTTCGTGAGATTGAACAATCGGGTGGCCGCGCGGTGTTTCAATCGGCGGACGCTTCGGATCGCGATTCGTTGACGGCGGCGCGCGACGCGTTGGCGACGCGGCTTGGCCCGATCGATGTGCTGATCAATGCGGCGGGCGGCAACCGCCCCGACGCTACGTTGCCGCCGGGCAGCGACTTCTGCAAGCTGCCGATCGAGGCGTGGCAGGGGGTGTTCGATTTGAACCTGGTGGGCGGCGTGGTGTTGCCGTCGCAGGTGTTTGGCGAATCGATGGTGGCTGCGGGGCGCGGGAGCATTATCAATATCGCGTCGATGGCGGGAATGATCCCGTTGTCGCGGGTCGTGGCATATTCGGCGGCCAAGGCGGCGGTGATCAATCTGACGAAGTTTCTAGCTCGCGAGTGGGCGCGGAAGGGCGTGCGCGTCAACGCGATCAGCCCAGGCTTCTTTCCCGCCGAACAGAACAAGGCGCTGCTGTTCAAGCCGGATGGGAGCTACTCCGAGCGTGGCGGGCAGATCATTGGCCACACACCGATGGCTCGATTTGGCGAAGCCCATGAGTTGGGCGGGGCCGTCGTGTGGCTCGCCGCACACCGCGCCTCGTCGTTCGTCACGGGCCAAAACATCGTCGTCGACGGTGGTTTCTCGTCGGTTACGATCTAGCGACGAGCGACTGGTCCATTCGTGGCGATTAACGAACGACGGACCGCTAGTGCCCGTTGTGGCGGGAGCCTCCGGCTCCCGTGCTTGCTCGACGGTGCCAGAGTACGTTGTCCACCGTTGACTTCCTCGTAAGACGGACTTCCAGTCCGTCGCATTCGCGTCGCGCGAAACGTGCTCGAAAGGCGGATGCGCGGCGTACTTCGTCATCTGCGACGGACTGGGGAGTCCGTCGTACGGCAGAAGAGTGCAACCTCAAAAATCGCGAACGCAGTCACGGGAGCCGGAGGCTCCCGCCACGTCGACAGACAAAACGGGCTGTCCGGCGGTTGATTGGCGATTTACCATCCACAGGGACGGGGTTAAGCTGAACCTCGGTAACTGGACGATTAACCTGGAACTGGCCCTGGCCTCGCGAACTCCCAAGGTGTTTCCATGAATCGAAGCGAAGACTTGCCGCGCGGCGCTGAGAGCGAACGATTGGGTGGCGAGCCGATCACGGGGCGGCGTTCAGCGCGGCGGGAATTCCTGGCGGGCGCCGGGATGGGGTTCGCCAGTTTGGCGTTCGGCGCGATGTTGGCGCGGGACGGAGTGGTGCGAGGCGCCGAGGGCAAAAGGGCCGGAGCCGGGGCAGGCGAATCGGCACAGCCGCATTTCCCGCCCAAGGCGAAGAGCGTCATTTGGATTTTTCTGGTCGGCGGTATGAGCCAAATGGAGAGCTTCGATCCCAAGCCCGCATTGAACCAGTATGCGGGCAAGACGATCGGAGAAACTCCGTACAAGGACACGTTGAACTCGCCGTATGTGAAGAAAAACCTGCGCGAGGTCATCGAAGGCCTGCATCAAGTCCACCCCACGGTCTACCCGATGCAAGTCGGCTTCCAGAAGTACGGGGCGAGCGGCTTGGATTTTTCCGATTGGTGGAAGACGACCGGCGAATGGTGCGCGGACGATGTGGCGATCGTCCGTGGGATGTGGACGACGGACAACAACCACGGCGCGCAGCTGCAGTTCCACACGGGTCGCCATTCGTTAGAGGGACCATTTCCGACGATCGGGTCGTGGGTCCACTGGGGACTGGGGACGCTTAACGAAAACCTCCCGCAGTTCGTGGTGCTGGGAACGCCAATCGCGGACTGTTGCGGCGGCGTGGGAGCTCACGGCGCGAACTATTTAGGCCCGTCGCACAACGGTATCCAGTTGGCGATCGATCCGCGGAATCCACTGCCGTTCAACACGCCGGGCAGCGATGTTTATCGCGAGGAACAAGCGGAGACGTTGGCTTTACTCGGGAGGCTGCATGGTCTGTCGGTGGCCGAGCATCCCGAGGACGCGGCGCTGGTAGCGCGGATGAAATCTTACGAGTTGGCTTACCGCATGCAGACGGCGGTGCCCAACCTGGTCGACTTCAACGCGGAGACGGCGGCGACACAAAGCCTCTACGGACTGGATCAAGGCAACACACGGACGTTTGGGCAACAATGCCTGGCGGCCCGGCGGATGGTCGAGCAGGGCGTTAGGTTCGTGCAGATCTTCCACGGCAGCAACGGCGGCGCCGGGGCCTGGGACGCCCACAGCAATCTCAAGAGCGGCCACGCGTCTTTGTGCGGTCAGATTGACCGCCCGATCGCGGCGCTCATTCGCGATCTGAAGCAACGCGGGTTGCTGGATGATACGCTTGTGGTCGTCGGCACCGAATTCGGCCGCACTCCCGGCGCGCAAAACTCGAACGGCCGGGACCATCATCCTTACGGCTTCTCCGTGATGCTGGCGGGTGGAGGCGTTCGCGGTGGCGTGATCCACGGAGCTACCGACGAGCTTGGTTTCCACGCCGTTGAGGGCCGCCACTACGTCACGGATTTGCACGCGACCGTGCTCCGGCAACTGGGGCTCGATTCGCACCGCCTGCAAATACCTGGACGCCAGCGATTGGAAATCGACTTTGGCCAACCGATCCAGGAGATCCTCGCGTGATTCGTCTGCTCGGTTCGCAAAAGCGACTCTGCGACGGCCTTTCCCGCCGCGATCTGTTGCATGTCGGTTCGATCAGCGCCTTGGGCTTGGGGCTGGACGCCTGGGAGCGGCGGACCGCGCTGGCATCCGGTAACGCGATAGTAGGGGCACGCGCAGGCAGTGAGTCAACCACACGGACGTTGGACGCGGGAGCTTCCGATTTGCCGGGGTTTGGGCGGGCGAAGGCGTGCATCCTGTTGTTTCTTTTCGGTTCGCCGCCTCAGCACGAGACATTTGATCCCAAGCCGCGGGCGCCGGCGGAGATTCAGGGGGAACTAAAGGCGATCGCGACGAATGTGCCCGGTGTTGAGATCGGCGAGGGGTTGCCGCGCACGGCGCGGATCATGGATCGGTTGACCGTGGTGCGGTCGATGACTCATCCCTATCCGTTGCACGGCGTCGCCTACGCGTTAACGGGAATGGCTGACTACACGCCAGAAATCGAGGCGAAGCCGCGGGACACGCGTCATCGGCCGTTCCTGGGCTCGGTCGTCGACTATCTGAGCAGCCGCCGGGAAACTTCGCCGGAAATGCCGCGTAACATCGGATTGCCGTGGCAGTTTGGCTCGAAAAGCACGTTGCCAACGCTGGCCGGACCGTACGCTTCTTTTCTCGGAAGCGACTTCGACCCGGTTTGGACCGACTTCACCGGCTCGGGCACGCGGGTGGCGCCGAAGCTAACCGATAATCAATCCGAACAGGTGCTCGACCCGTTTGGCGGCGCGACGGCCGGGTCGTTTCGGCTGTCATCGCACTGCCAATTGCCGGCCGACATCGATCGACTCCGTCTCGACACGCGGCGTTTGCTGCTGGATCAATTCAATCAGTCGCGGCGTTTGGTCGACGAATCGCTACCCGCTCGCGCGCTGGATCGCCACCAGGCGCGAGCATGGTCATTGCTTATGTCGACGCGGGTGCGCGAGGCGCTGGATATCCAGCGTGAATCGGCCGCGACTCGCGAGTCGTACGGTCCGACATTGTTCGGCCAGTCGTGCTTAGCGGCGCGACGGTTGGTGGAGAGTGGATGTCGGTTCGTGTCGGTGTTTTGGGATCCGTTTGGACCCTTCGGCGGCAGCGTCTGGGACACGCACGCGAACCATTTTCCGCGGCTGAAAGACTACTTGCTGCCAGTGTTCGACCAGAGCTTTACGGCGTTAATTGCCGATTTGGAGCAGCGCGGTCTTTTGGACGAGACGCTTGTGTTGTGTACCAGCGAACATGGACGGACGCCGCAGATCGATTCCAAGCCGCGTGGAGCCGCTCGACATCATTGGTCGCGGGCGTATTCCTCGGTGTTCGCTGGCGGCGGTATCGCCCGGGGACGAGTGGTCGGACGCAGCGACGCCCACGGCGGCGATGTGGCGGACGTGCCGATCTCACCGAAAGACATGCAGGCGACGGCCTACCACTTGCTCGGTTTCGATCCGCGCACGCAGATCCACGATGCGCTCGGTCGGCCGCATCCGATCGCTGGCGATGGGCGGGCTCGGAAGGAGTTGTTGGCGTAGCGCCCCGGTTTCGGTCGGCGGGCGGATTGGTACACTTGGCGCAGGCGGAACGCGAGGGCCTCGAGCGTGACAATCGCGGCGAGTGGAGCGGCCAACTATCCGTGGCGCCAGGAGCGGTGGGATGAAGGACGTTTTAACGGTGGTGCTGGCGGGCGGTCGCGGTTCGCGGTTGGAACCGCTTACACGGGAGCGGGCTAAGCCAGCGGTGCCGTTCGGCGGCCTGTACCGGATCATCGACTTCACGCTTTCGAACTGCCTGAACAGCGGCCTCCGAAAGATCGTACTGCTGACCCAGTACAAGGCGACCAGCCTTGACCGGCATATCAACGTTGGCTGGCGCCACTATTTTGTCCGCGAACTGGGCGAATTCATCGATGTCATGCCGCCACAGCAGCGGCTCGATGAGAGTTGGTATTCCGGTACTGCGGACGCCGTGTACCAGAATATTTATACGATCGAGAAGGAGCGTCCCGAATATGTGGTGATCCTGGCCGGGGACCACATCTACAAAATGAACTACGGCACGATGGTGGAGTTCCACAAACGCCATCACGCCGACTTGACGATCGGAGCGCTGCGGGTGCCGAAATCGGAAGGGACCCAATTCGGCGTCATGCAGGTCGATACCAACAATCGGATCGTTGGCTTCGAGGAGAAGCCCCGCGAGCCAAAGCCGATCCCGGGCGATGACGGCCATTGCCTAGCGTCGATGGGCATCTATGTTTTCACCGCTCGGTTTCTCTTCGAACAGTTGCTGCAGGACGCGAACCGACCGGACAGCCAACACGATTTCGGGAAGAATATCATCCCGTCGATTATCCAATCGCACCGAGTATTCGCCTTTCCGTTCCGCGACGAAAACCGCAAAGTGGACGCTTATTGGCGCGATGTTGGAACGCTGGACGCCTTTTATGAAGCGAATATGGATCTCGTGCGAATCGACCCGCAATTGAATCTGTACGACCAACGATGGCCGATCCGCTCGTTCCAGCCGAATTTGCCGCCGCCTAAATTCGTCTTCGGCAGCCGCGGCAACGAGGACCGCGTCGGACACGCGATAGACAGCATTGTGTGCCAGGGCTCGATCGTGTCCGGCGGCACGGTGCTCCGCAGCCTGCTGAGTCCGCGATGCCGCGTCAACAGCTTCGCGACGGTCGAGGATTCGATCCTGTTCGAGGGCGTGGAGATCGGACGATACGCGCGCATCCGCCGCGCGATCATCGACAAGGGCGTCCACATTCCACAAGGCGTTCGCATCGGATTCGACCCCGATGAGGATCGTGCTCGCGGCTTCACCATCTCGGACAACGGCATTGTTGTGATCGCCAAGTCGGACGGCATCCCGGAAGTGTGACCGTTCATTCAGACTGTTCATCCGCTAAGAAGTCCATCGTACTTCTGAAATTTTGTTGGCCGCTAGCGTGGACTCATCGCAAGAGCCTGTGGGCGGCGACGTCTTTGGAGTGCGGCGCCCTCGGGCGCCGCTTTTATGTGGACGATTTAATTTCGCCGTCGAATCCATGGGCCGTGATTATTCGCTCCGTGGCCCGAGTCGACTCATCGCAAGAGCCGGTGGGCGGCGACGTCTTTGGAGTGCGGCGCCCTCGGGCGCCGCTTTTATGTGGACGATCTGATTTCGCTATCGACTTCGCTGGCCGCGTTTAGTCGCTCCGTGGCCGCTAACGTCAACG
>JBJTOW010000463.1:0-2707 GCA_046074805.1 Planctomycetota bacterium
GTCGAACGCGGCGTGTGCCCCAAATTCTTCTGCTCGATGGCGATCGCCGGCGACAACCCATCGATATGTTCGACCTGCGGCTTCTGCATCTGCGCGACAAACTGGCGAGCGTACGCGCTCAGGCTCTCGACATATCGCCGCTGGCCCTCGGCGTAAATCGTGTCCATCGCCAACGAGCTCTTGCCCGATCCGCTGGGACCGCAAAACACGGTCATGCGATCGCGTTCAATCCGCACGTCAACGCCTTTGAGGTTGTGTTGGCGAGCGCCACGCACCACCAGTTCCCGACTAAGGACGGGCGCGGGCCGCAAGGTAGCGGAGGACGTGGACGATGCGGGAGACGCTGAGGACACGGAGTCGGACGCGGAATCGTTCGAAATCGCCTGGCGGTTCGCCTCTTGGGCCAAGTGTCTCGCCAGTGCGCGGCCAGTGGGAGAGTGTTCCGCGCGGGCGATCTCCTCGGGAGTTCCCGTGGCGATCACTTGACCGCCGCCGCCACCGCCTTCCGGTCCCAAGTCGATGATCCAGTCCGCCGTCTTGATCACATCCAAATTGTGTTCGACCACCAGCACGGTGTTGCCGGCGGCGACGAAGTTGTGCAGCACCTTGAGCAACAGTTCGATGTCGGCGAAGTGCAGACCGGTGGTCGGTTCGTCGAGGAGATACAGGGTTTGCCCGGTGCTTTTTTTAACCAGCTCGCGAGCCAGCTTGATGCGTTGGGCCTCGCCGCCGGAGAGCGTGGGCGACGGTTGGCCAAGTTTCACATAGTCCAGGCCCACGTCGTGCAAGGTCTGCAGTTTGTGGCGCACGTGAGGCACGTTTTCGAACAGCCGCAGCGCTTGCTGGACGTCCATTTCCAACACTTCGGCGATCGATTTGTCCTTGAACCGCACTTGCAGCGTTTCGCGGCTGAACCGTTGGCCCTCGCAAACCGGGCAGGCGACCCACACATCGGCGAGGAAATCCATTTCGAGCCGATTGGAGCCGTTGCCCTCGCACGCTTCGCACCGCCCGCCCTCGACGTTGAAACTGAAGCGGCCCGGTTTGTAGCCACGTTTCTTCGCCTCGGGCAATTGAGCGAACAGGTCGCGGATGTCGTCGAACACCTTGATGTACGTCGCCGGATTGCTCCGGGGCGTTCGGCCGATCGGCGATTGATCGATATCGATCAGCTTATCGAGTTTGTCCAGCCCTTCGATGGCGCGGTGCTGGCCAGGTGACCCCAGCCCGCCGTTGAGGTCGCGGCGAAGCGCTTCGACCAGAATGTCATTGACCAGCGAACTCTTTCCCGACCCGCTGACGCCGGTCACGCAAACGAACAGTCCGAGCGGAATCTCGACATCGATGTTCCGCAGGTTATTGTGGGCGGCGCCGAGAATTTTGAGGAAGCGATCGCTGGGCGAACGTCGGGCTGTAGGCGTTTCGATCTTCCGTGCGCCCGACAGATATTGGCCGGTGAGACTGCGCGGGCTGCGCATCAGATCGCCAGGCGCGCCAAGTCCAACCACCTCGCCACCGCGCACCCCGGGGCCCGGGCCAAAGTCGATCAAATGATCGGCCGCCCGCATCGTGTCCTCGTCATGCTCGACAACCACCAACGTGTTGCCGAGGTCGCGGAGCCGCCGCAGCGTGGCGATCAGCCTGTCGTTATCCCGTGGATGCAAGCCGATCGAAGGCTCGTCCAGAATGTACAAAACGCCGACCAGTCCCGCCCCAATCTGGCTGGCCAATCGGATCCGCTGGGATTCGCCACCCGACAGCGTCGGAGCGGTACGGGCCAGCGTGAGATAGTCGAG
Organism: Planctomycetota bacterium; assembly: GCA_046074805.1. GTDB lineage: Bacteria > Planctomycetota > Planctomycetia > Pirellulales > Pirellulaceae > CAIXSC01. The sequence continues at coordinate 1,797 of JBJTOW010000463.1, forward strand.
TCCCACGTTTAGAAGGAAACCCAGCCGCGCGCGGATCTCCTTCAGCACTTCCGCCGCGATGTGCGCCCGAGTGTCGTCCAGCCGCAACTCGGCGAAGAACTCGACCGCGTCCCGGATCGCCAGTTCGCACACTTCCGGCAAGGAAAGTTGGGACAATGGGGCGAATCGCGGGCTGGCAGTCGCGATCCGAACCGACCGCGCTTGCGGCGACAACCGCTGCCCTCGGCAATCGACGCACTGGGCGTGCGTCATGTACTGTTCCAACTGGGCGATCAGCGGCTTGCTCTTCGCGCCACGATGTTTGTCGAGCAATTCCGGGACGATGCCGCCAAAGCGGCCGCCGTACTTCATCGGCGCATCGCCATTGCGCCAAGTGAATGTGATGTGCTCGTTGCCAGTGCCCCACAAAAGCACCCCGCGTTGCTCCTCGGTCAGCCGCTCCCAGGGCGTGTCGAGCAACGTTCCTTCCTTCCACTCACGCTTTCGCTCCATGCTTTCGGCGACACCCTGGAAAATATGGCGTCGCCACCGGCCCAAATCCTTCCACGTTCCAATCGGCTCGACGCAGCCTTCCTTAAACGTCAACCGCGGATTGGGCACCAGTAACTCGGGACTGAACGAATACATCGTGCCCAGTCCATCGCACGTGCGGCACATCCCTTGGGGACTGTTGAAGCTGAAGAGCTGCGGCGTCGGCGCTTCGAAGCTCAAACCGCACGGTGTGCAAGCGTAAGAACTGGAAAAGACAATGTCCCGCACCGCAGCCGACGACCCGCTCCGATCGTCCGGTCCGCCCCGTCCTTCCTGCCTCTCGCGTTTGTCCTGCCTCTCGCGTCTGTCCTGTCGGGCACGACGTTCCGGTCGGGCCAGCTGTTCGATCGCGTCGGAACCGTCCACGCCGTCCGCCGTGT
>JBJTOW010000464.1:0-3481 GCA_046074805.1 Planctomycetota bacterium
TGCCGCGCCCAACGCTCGCCGTAGTGCGGCGACGCAAGCAGCCGGTCGATCACCCGGGTTTGGGCCTGCGGCGATTCATCAGCTTCAAAATCGCGGAGTTCGTCGATCGTCGGCGGCAGGCCGATCAAGTCGAAAGTCGCCCTTCGCAACCACACTCGCTTGGCGGCGGCCGGGGCCGGACGCAGTCCGCGTTGTTCGAGTCCCGCCAGCACGAAGTGGTCGAGCTCGGTCTGGGGCCACACCGCATTCTTTACGGCGGGTGGAAGGTGGCGCTGGGGCGGCTGGTAGGCCCAGTGGCGTTTGGCGTTCTCCCAATCGATGCCGGCGGACTTCGTGGTGGAACCGTCGCGCGGGTCGGCGGCCCCGGTTTCAATCCACCGTATGAAGTCGGCGATGACGGCATCCGGCAGTTTGCCGGTCGGCGGCATTTCCAGCCCGCCTTGATGCCGCAGCGCCGCGATCAGTAGGCTGCGAGCGGCATCTTTGGGGACGACGGCCGGCCCTGTATCACCACCCGCGCGGCTACCGTCGCGTGTGTCGAGCAGCAGGCCCCCTTTGAGTTTCTGCTGCTGTTTGGCGTCGGCAGAGTGGCACGAGTAGCAATGTTCGGCGAGTACTGGCCGAATGCGTTTCTCGAAAAACTCGGTGTCTGCCGCCGGCGGTTCGGCGGCCGAAGCCGAGGCCGCGAGCGACAGCAGGAGCATGGCGTGGAGGATTCGCTTGGCCATCGTAAGGTTCGCCGGTCAGCGTGGAGGTGGGCAGAGACGGGGCGTCGAATTATACCCGCGCCGCGGCCCGTACGACGGACTTCGCAGTCCGTCGCCATGATGATTGACAGCCCGCTCGGTCCGTACGACGGATTCCCCAGTCCGTCGCCGAATTGATCGCGACGGACTAGGAAATCCGTCGTACAGCAGGTAGCGAAGCTTGCGATTCGGGCTGCGATGACTTGGGCCGCAACGCTCGTCGTTTTGGCTTGTTTGGAGGTGGCGCTCGGCCTAAACTGCGTAGGCGGGCGACCACCGCGAGATAATTTGGAGCCCGTGATGAAACGTGTTAACACGCTTGGAGCCGCTACCGCTGTGGCGCGAATACCGGCCGGAATTCTGGCCAGCGTCCTCGTCGCCGTCTTGACCTGTGGCGACACGTCGGCGGAACCGCCCTCTCCGGCCGCTAACCGCTCCGTGACGATTGACTTCGACGAGGATATCGTTCCGATCCTGACGAAGGCTGGCTGCAATTCGGGTGGGTGCCACGGAAAGCAGAGCGGCCGGAACGGATTCAAACTGTCGGTGTTCGGCTTCGATCGCCAAGCGGATTTCCAAGCGATTGTCTTTGAGGGTCGTGGAAGACGCGTGTTTCCCGCCGCCCCCGGCAGTTCGCTGTTGCTCGCCAAAGCGGCGAATCGAGTGCCGCACGGAGGCGGTTTGCGACTCGACGAAGGCTCGGCTGAATACCAACGCCTTAGCCAGTGGATTGTCGCCGGAATGCCGCGAACGGACGCGCGGGCCCCACGGCTCGTTTCCATCGACGTCCAGCCGCGGCAACAAGTCATGCGTCCCGAATCGCGACAGCCGCTGCGGGTTACGGGAACGTTCGCCGACGGCTCCACGCGCGATCTCACGCGGATGGCGATCTACACGGCCAACGATAAAACGCTCGCCGATGTCGACCGCGATGGCGTGGTGGAAACGACGTCGCTTCCCGGCGAATCGGCGATCGTCGTCCGGTATCAAGACAAAGTCGTGTCGGCGTTCGTCACCGTGCCGATGATCGACGCGGGCTTGGTTATCGGCAACGTGGCCGCCTGGGATCGCTCGCGGTTTGTCGACCGATTGGTCGCGGAAAAATGGGAGCGGCTCCGCTTGACTCCGTCTGCGGCGGCGGACGACGCGACCTTCCTGCGCCGCGTGACACTCGATCTCATCGGCCGACTGCCGACGCTGGCGGAAACACAACGGTTTCTCAGCGAGTCGCCTCCGCCAGGCTCGATGGCCGCCGACTGGCAGGGGCCGTCGGACGCGCGCCGGACCCAGTTGGTCGATCGGCTGTTGGCCTCCTCCGAGTACGCCGATTTCTGGGCGTTGCGATGGGCGGACCTGCTGCGTGTCCACCGCGAGGAATTAGGACCACGCGCGGCACACGCCTACCATCAGTGGCTACGCGGAGTTTTGGAGCGCAATGTCCCGTACGATGTCTGGGTGCGGCAACTGTTGACCGCCGAGGGTGGCAGCGAAACGAACGGAGCGGTGAATTTCTTCCGAGCCTTCAATAACCCCAACGATTTGACCGTCGCGGTCAGCCAAGTTTTTCTCGGGGTGCGGTTGGAATGCGCGAAATGCCATCACCATCCCTATGAACATTGGGGTCAAGAAGATTTCTACGGCATGGCGGCGTTTTTTCCCCGATTGCAACGCAAACAAGCGGGTGGCGCCGAGCAGCGTTTTTTCGTCGCGGATAAAGGGGACGTGACGCATCCACTTACCAAAGCCGTCGTCGCCCCGCGAGTGCTTCTGGGCGAGCCGTTGATGGTTGCCGCTGGCGATGACCCGCGTGAACAACTCGCTCAATGGCTCGCCTCGCCGTCCAATCCGTTCTTCGCCCGCGCGGCCGCGAATCGCCTGTGGGCTCACCTCATGGGACGCGGCCTCGTCGAACCGATCGACGACATGCGGGAAACCAATCCGGCCACGAACGAACAGCTGTTGGCGGAACTGGCCCGCGAGTTCACTGCCCACCGCTTCGACCTGCGACATCTGCTGCGGACGATCGCCACCAGCCGGACGTACGCTTTAAGCTCGGTGGCCACAGGAGCCAATGCCCGAGACACGCGAAACTACTCGCGGGCTTACCGCAAGCGATTGTCCGCGGAGGTGCTGCTGGACGCGGTCAGCGATGTGACGGGCGAGCCAGAATCGTTCGCGGGAATGCCGCCTGGCACTCGCGCTGTCCAATTATGGGACAACCGTCTGCCATCGGTCTTTCTGGAGACGTTCGGACGCCCGCAGCGAAAAACGGTGTGCAGCTGTGAACGTCTGGGAGACTCGACGCTTGGCCAAGTGCTTCATCTGCTGAATTCGCCCGCGATCGATGACAAACTGACGGCGCCGACGGGCCGAGCCGCACGGCTGTCCGCCAGCGACTTGCCGCCCGAGAGCATCGTCCGCGAACTGTATGGGGCGGCCTTATCGCGAGCTCCACGACCAGAGGAACTCGAAGCGGCGCTCGCCGCCTTCGCCGCCCCCGAAGCGACTCGCCAAACGGCCACCGAAGATGTGCTGTGGTCGGTGATGAATTCAGCCGAATTTGTCTTAAATCATTGAACGCATCGAACACCTTTCCAATCGAATCAGGCCGGCCGCCGGAGCATCCCTGGATGCTCGCATCAAGGACACGACGATGAGCTTCCCGATTGATCCCGAGCGGCCCGGTAAACAGCCCACCGGTCGTCCCGCGTCTTCGCGTTATTGTGACGGCTACG
>JBJTOW010000465.1:0-9203 GCA_046074805.1 Planctomycetota bacterium
ACGCACCTCGGCGATCAGCTCGATCGATACGCCGCGCCACAGCGGACTGCCCGCCGCGCCACCGGCCGGCGCGGCTCGCCATTCATACGCGCTTACAATCAGGCCGCGGGCCGCGGGCCAACGTTCCTCAACCCGCTTCGCGAACGCCTCGAGTGACGGCCGGCGACGCCACGTTCCCAGGATCTCGCGAAAAACCACGGCGATCCATGCGATTACGCCCACCGACGTCAGCAGGCATCGAGCGGCCAGTGGAACGTCTAGCCACCAGTCCAACAAAAAACTTGTGGCACTCAGCAGTAAGCCTGCCGCCGCAAGAAACGTGACCGACCTCAACGTCGCATCCAACAACCACGCTCGCCGTAGCCACCTCAGGCGCACGGTAATCGATCGTCGCGATGGAACGACCGATGGAGCGTCCGTTGAGGAATTCGGTTGAGCCATGGAGAAAGACGGTGAGACTTCGCGTTCGAGTTGTCAGTTGTCGGTTGTCGGTTGTCGGTTGTCGGTTGTCGGTTGTCGGTTGTCGGTTGTCGGGGCACGGTCAACGGATGGTTCTGTGGGAACGAAGGACTTGCCAGTCCGTCGCTCACTTGAAGGCTAAAGGCGGCTCGGTCGTTCACACGCCAGCCGAGCGGTGCAAGCCGAGCCGGAACGCGGGTATTGGGGAAACGGGATTCGAGGAACCGCAGAACTCCTGCCTACACTGCCTCACTATTCCCGCGCTATATCCGCTCGCATATTCCCGACTCCCGACTCCCGACTCCCGACTAGTTCCTCCTCCGCGGGAAACCAAGCCGCTTGTCAACCAAGTTCAGGAGAGGCTGTCCCGCAAGGAAGCGGCGAAGGTTTTTGGCAAGGAACTCGGTGGTGACATCGGCCCGGCGCGCGGATTGAGCGCCGACGTGCGGAGTAATGATGACTTGGGGAAGATCCCACAGCGGACTGGCGGCGGGGAGCGGTTCGACTTCCGCCACATCCAGCCCAGCCCCGGCGATCTGTCCTCGGACGAGGGAGTCGACGAGCGCGGCTTCGTCGACGACGGGCCCCCGGGCTACGTTGACGAGCAAGGCGGAGCGTTTCATCCGTTCGAGCCGACCCGCGTCGATCAGATGATGGGTGTCCTCGTTGAGCGGCACACAAAGGATCACGACATCCGATTGTTCGAGCACTCGATCAAGATGGTCGGCGGGTAAAAGTTGTTCGACGTGCTCGGGACGGTCCTCCGGAAACAGATCTGTCGCCAGGATCCGCACTCGAAATGGCATGAGCGTCTCGGCGATTCTGCGGCCATTGCCCCCGAAACCGATGATTCCAACCGTGGAGCCGTGTAGGTCCCGAGTCGGTCGGCGGATGTACTCGCGTTTGCCCTGAGCTCGAAAGAAAGTTGGCAGGCCGCGGAGTAGCCCGAAGAGCAGCGCCATCGTTTGTTCGGCGACCGGGTCGGCGAATAGGCCGGAAGCGCTGGTGACAGGAATGTCGGACGCGATTACGGACGGCACGAGGCAATGGTCCATACCGGCGGCCGACGATTGAATCCACCGTAAGCGGCCGCTCGCGACCGCCTCGTCCCAAGGCACCGGCACCTTGGCATGGCCGAGGAACAGGTCAGCTTCGAGCAGTTCCGTGGCGATCCGCTCTTGGCCGGCATCAACGATTTCATGGCCCGGCGCAGCGGCGGCCAATTGCTCCAAGTGCCGGGGCTCAACGGGATAGCAGAGTACGATTCTCATGGCCGAATCGTAGCACGAAGGGGCCGCCCGATACCACTCGAGGCCACTTTCCCCTACTTGCGAGCGTTCGCCCAAGTTCGTTGCCGATCGAGCATCGTTAACGGCGTCCGTGGCTTGCGGACAAGGTCGGTGGCGAATCGAGTGGCCCGACGCTGTCCGCCGCTGCTGAAGTTTCGTTCACTGAAGCGGCCCCGAGGGTGGACACGGTGGTCAGCATTCAGCGTACAGAGCACGGCGATGGACCTTTGTGTTTCCGCTGGCGAGAGGTTATTCTTTCGCATTGGAACAAGCAGGTTCGGTGGTTCCGTGCGAGTTTTCCATTAGGACTTCCCGATAGGAGGCCGTACCCTGGCCAATCCCATGTCGAATTGCTGCCCAGCAGTGAAGGCCGGATGGGGCTTTGCAGTGGCGATAGTGCTGCTGCGGGTCTGCGTCGGTTTTCACTTTTTCAAGGAAGGCGCGAACAAGCTTCAGGATCCTAAGCCGTTTTCCGCCATGTTCTTCGGCGGAGCGAAGGGGCCGCTTGCCCCGACGTTCCAGGCCATGGTTTGGGATGCGGACGGGACGGAGCGATTCGACGCCGACAAGGTTGTGGCTGCCTGGTCCCAGTACGTTCAGGCGGCCAAAAGCCATTTCCGGTTCGATCCCAAGCAGGTCAAGTTGGCCGATGAGAAACTGGCTCGCCGCGAAGAACTGCTTCGCGACTACCTTGGTGGCCGAGCGGATGACATCGACGAGTACTTCAAGGGACTCAAACGCCGCGAGGCGAATCGCGCTGATGCCGCAAGGTGGCAAGTGGCTTCGCTGCGAGGCCAATCGGAGAAGATCGAGTCGGAATTGAAGGCCAAACGCGGTCCATGGTTGGCGGAAATCGACCGGCAAGGCAAGGATCTGGAACGGGACATGGTCGCCGTAGCAACATCCGAGCAGCGAGCGTCCGCCGGATTGCTCGATGTCTACAAACCGGGACGTCGGTTCCTCGATTCGGAAGCTGTCGACAAGATCATTCCGTGCTTCGACGCCACGCTGGGCATTCTGTTGGTGCTAGGGCTTTTCGCTCGCCCGGCGGCGCTCGTGGCAGCGGCGTTCCTGTCGTCGGTCGTCGCCTCGCAGTGGCCGGGAGCCTACGGGGCCCAGCCCACCTATTACCAAGCTGTCGAACTGTGTTCCCTGCTAGTTCTGGCCGCCGCAAACGCTGGCCAAGTGGCGGGACTTGATGCGTTTGTGTCGATGCTTTGCTCGAAGTGGTGTCCACTGAAGCTATTTTCCGCCGCGAAGAAGGCGTGATTTCCGCTCTTCTCGCCTCGCTGTTTCGAACACTCTACCCCAGTATCTCAAGGCTTAACGCACTATGAACCTTGGTCCCGAGCAAAAGGCGGTCGGTCGCGACAACTACTACGAAGCCGTGGGGGTGTCTCGCCGAGAGTTCATGCAAAAGATGATCGCGACAGGCGCCGTGTCAGGCGCTGGACTGGGCGCGATGTATTTCAATTATGGCAAGGTTGGCGATCCCCTCCGGGTAGGCGTGATCGGCACCGGGGACGAGGGGCAAGTCCTGATCGGGGCCGTCAATCCCGACTACGTCCAGGTGACCGCGATCGCCGACATTCGCCCGTATAACGTCCACCGAGCTTTCCATGGAGATTGGGCGTCCGACGCCGCTTTGTACGCCCGTCCGGGTTTAATCTCTAAGTACAAATGGGCCGGTGAGGATGACGCTCGCAAGCACGTGAAGGTGTACGACAAGGACTACCATGACCTGCTCAAGGATCCATCGGTCGAGGCGGTCATTATCGCGTTGCCATTGCATTTGCACGCCAAGGTCGCGATCGAGGCGATGCAAGCCGGCAAACACGTGCTCTGCGAAAAGCTGATGGCCCACAATGTGGCTCAGTGCAAAGTCATGGGACGGTTCGCCGCTGATAACAACCTCTACCTGGCGATTGGTCATCAACGCCACTACAGCATCTTGTACGACAATGCGGTGAACCTGATTCGCTGGGGCTTGCTGGGCCAGTTGCACCACATCCGCGCCCAGTGGCATCGCGGCAATCTTCCGGGCAATGACAGTTGGCAACAGCCGCTCCCTGGCGGCGAACCCGGTTCTGGAAATAAGACGGTCGACAAGATCCTCAAGCAACTCAAGGGGTTGGAAAAGGAGTTAGCGACGGAATCCGATCCAGCGCGTATGCGGCAACTCGAAAAGAAAGTCGCCCAGTGGCGGGCCTGGAACGAAGACCGCGGGCTAAAGGCTGAGGAATTCGGCTACCAGAATTTCACGCTCGGCGGCCGCGAACGGTCGGCGCTCGAGGAACTCTGCCGCTGGCGATTGTGGGAACGGACAGGTGGCGGCTTAATGGCTGAATTGGGCAGCCATCAATTGGACGCCGCGAGCATCTTCTGCAGCGCGTTGCGAAAGGATGGCAAGAAGGCCCATCCGTTGACAGTGCACGCTGTCGGCGGACGTCATATCTTCCCACTGGATCGTCATGCCGAAGACCACGTTTATTGCATGTTCGAGTTCCCTGGTCCTTCGTACGAGCCGGACTTCCCGGTTGGATACAAAGACGAAGTGACTTCGACCCCTGACCCGAAGTCGGGCATTCCGGGCCACGACAACGATCCAAACAAGAAAATCATTGTCACGTACTCGTCGATCAACGGCAACGGTTACGGCGGCTATGGTGAAGTGGTCATGGGCACTCGCGGGACGTTGATTCTCGAACGCGAGCAGGAAGTGATGCTTTACAAAGACGCCGACACCTACTCGAAGGTCAGCGTCAAGAACGACAAGGGCGGTCCCACCATGGACACGCAGGCTAGCGGCGGTGCGCAGGCGGCTGTCGCCAAGGCGGCCCAAGATTCGGGGCCGGTAAGCCGCGGGTACACGGAGGAAATCGAGCACTGGGCCTTTGCGATCCGGGAAAAGGCTCCAGCCGAATCGCTCCGCTGCCGCTCGGAGGTGGCCTTGGGCGATGCCATTATCGCATTAACATCCAACATCGCCATCAATCGTTCGATTCGCGGCGAGGCGGGCTACGTGAAGTTCAAAGAGGAATGGTTCGACTTGAAGAGCGATGAGACGCCCGACGGCAGCAGCATCGCCGACGAATTCGATCGATTGGTCAAGGGCAAGGCGTAGTCCGCGATTGAGAACGCCACCTGCCGGTTACGGTACGGCGAACTGATTGTCGTATGGATGGTGAGTGATGGTTTGAGCCTCCGAGTTGTTAAAGAAACTGGGAGGTGACACTCGGTTCGCGATCGACAGGTCAATGGAACAGCAGCAATCAGGGAAAGCAGCGAACATGGAAAAGTGGCCGATTGGGGTGTTTACGAGTGTGGATGCGGGTTTAGGCGTGAAACTCGAGGTGGCTCACGAATTGGGCATCCCCACAATTCAATTACACGCCCCTCATCAAGAGACTCGAACCCAAGCGAACGCCGACCGCTTTCTTGCACGGCTTCGCGAACTGAACATTTCGTTGACCTGCGTGTTCGGTGGGTTTGAGGGCGAAAGCTACGCCGACATTCCGACGGTATCGCGAACGGTTGGATTGGTGCCCCGAGCTACACGGGCGGCCCGCGTACAAGAAATGAAGGAAATCGCCGACTTCGCGAAGATGCTCGGCTGTCGCTGTGTCGCCTTGCATCTCGGTTTTGTGCCCCACGATGCGGCCGATCCGCTTTACGCCGAGGTCATTGCTGTGGCGCGGGACATTTGCGACCACTGCCAAGCCAATGGCCAAGCATTGCACCTCGAAACAGGGCAAGAGACGGCCGACGGACTGGTGCAGTTCATCGAGGATGTTAAGCGGGACAATTTGTTTATCAACTTCGATCCCGCGAACATGATACTGTACGGCACGGGCGAACCGATCGAGGCGTTGCGGAAGGTCGGCAAGTATGTCCGTAGCATCCATTGCAAGGATGGCAAATGGGCGAAGAATCCCGGGCAGGAATGGGGCCAGGAAGTGCCGTTGGGGGATGGCGATGTCAATATGGAGAACTATCTGAGGACGCTCAAGGAAATCGGCTACGAAGGGCCGCTGACCATTGAGCGAGAAATCCCTCAAGAACCCGAACGGCAAAAAGCGGAAATCGGCCACGCCGTTCGACGGCTCACGGCGTTGAAATCGCGGATCGGATAGATCGTCATCTTCCTTGTACGACGGACTTCCAGTCCGTCGCGACGCATCCATCCGCCCGGGCTGCGTTCTTCCTTGTACGACGGACTTCCAGTCCGTCGCGACGCGTCCATCCGCCCGAGCTGCGTTCTAACTTGTACGACGGACTTCCAGTCCGTCGCGGCGGTGGTTGGCGGCCTCCGTCGGAACGTACGGCGGACTTTCAAGTCCGTCCGTGCGAACCGTGAACGGTTACCAAAAAAAGAAAGGGCTCTTGGGGGAGCTTGTCCCGCAAGAGCCCTTATTTTTGGGTCACGATAGCCTAGCGGCTATCCGTTTGAGAGGCGATTGATCACTGGGAGGTCACTTCGAATTTGAATTCGTTCGCGCCGCCGTCCGCCACCTTGGCCGACAGCGTCGTCTGGTGGTTGAACTGAGCGGGAATGAAGTTCACTTTCTCGCCGCCAAATTTTTGGCCGCCCATTTCGACCGCTTCGCCTTGCTTGTACGACATCACGGCCACTTTGTTGTCACCGATGGCCGCTTGTCCCGAAAAAGCTCCGCCCTTGACTTCAAACGAGGCGGCGGCCGCGTTTCCAGGGGCGGTGAAAATCACTTCACCGGAATCCATCGGCTTACCGTCCAACGAAACGGTCCCCTTAACGGCAACCATTTTGGGGCCTTTTGGCTCGGAAGGACCACACCCCACCAACACCAACCCGAGGACAACAACGCCCAACGCTGAAAAAACTCGCGACAACGGTCTACTCCTTGATAAAACGTGAGGGATAACGAAAGACTTGTTTGAAACTCAACCGGTGGGCAGGCGGAACGTGCCGCGATTCAGCAAGAAAACGGCCGGCGGTCCGAACCGCCGGCCGTCCATTCGCGGGCATCAGCCTGCCCATTCGTTAGTAGTTGCCGATCGGCATGCCGTCATCGCGGGTCGCCAAACGACCCAGGATGTCCAGGGTGATCGTTTGCGACAAGAAACGCGACGAGCCATCGGCGAGCAACACGAGCACTCCACCCGGGTGGGCCGAGTTGAGCGGGATGTTTTGTCCCGTGTTGTCGCAGATTCCGAGACCCGAGCAGTTTCCAGGGGCTCCCGTGATTGTCGGCCACTTCTTCGTGTTGATCTGCCAACGAACCGTCGTCACGTTGAAGGCGCGGTTGTCACCGCCGCCACCAGCGCCGTTCGTCATGTCGATGCGTTGGTTACCCCAACCGATCGTCCAGCCGTGGGGACCGGCGGCGTTCCACGCCACCTTCTGCGCCGTCGTTCCGATCTGCAGGAAGTCACCCTGTTCGCCGACCACCATCGTGTTCGATGTGCCGTCGGTGAACGAGGCGAACGTGTTTTGCAGATTGGGCGGGAGACCGCCGCCGTTCGAGAGAATACCTCCCGAGCAGCAACCAGCCGCCCCGCCGGGATTCATGTAACGGACTTCGGTGTAACCCGTGATGAGACCGGGAACAGCGCCTGCGATGCCCACATAAGTCGGCATCATCATCACGCCGCTACCAGGAACGCCAGATGTCGTCGTGGCCGGCAGCGGCGACGAGGGGCAACGATAGCCCTTGATTTGGTAATTGGTGCCAAACACGGCGCCGTTCGCCGAGTTGCCGTAGCCGGTGCCGCCACCCAACACCAACCGATCGAACAGGGCGTTCTGTTCGATGTATGGCAGAATGTAGACCATCCAGCTTGCACCCCAGTTCGACGCGCCCGGGCCGAACGGAGCTTGATCCTGCGACGTGCCCGGCGGCATGTAGCCGCGCGAGTCGTGGTGGTTGTGGATCGCCAAGCCGAGCTGCTTGAGATTGTTCGTGCACTGGGACCGCCGAGCCGCCTCACGCGCCGCTTGAACGGCTGGCAGCAACAACGCCACCAACACGCCAATGATCGCGATCACGACCAGCAATTCCACCAGTGTGAACCCTGCTCGAACGGCAGGATTACGTTTTGGCAACGGACCGAGTTTCATAGGGAATAACACCTCAGAAAAGGAGAAAAAGAACGAATCCCAGGTCGACTTTCGCCCAGGTTGCACTCACACGATAAGTCCAACATTACCAGCGATCCCACCGGTAAACCGCCCCAGCGTCACCGCTTTGGCCGCCCGCTGCCAGACTAGGCACCGACTCTAAGACAAAGCACACCAACAACTTGCTAGGAAACACTTCAATGGCTGAATCGCCCGATCCCGTGGAAACCGTCAACTTTCGGAAAATGGCCGAGCGGCCGGTTGAAGGAATCTACGCTCATCTATATTAACAACGGCCTCAAATTTGGAACACTGGAGGGTTAAAAAAGTTGCTTTAGCGGAATCGCTTTTCGCATTCCCACGGGCTAGCGGAGCAAAATCTCCCACTCCGGCTCGCGGCTCCGCCGCCGAAGGCTTGGCCCGCATGATGCACGGGGATGCTTGCAAGCGTAGCGACGGACGCATATCGTCCAACTTCGACAAGCAACTTTTCGAGCTTCCCAAGTCTCCTCGTCTCGACTTCTATCCGCTCGCTTTCAGTCCATGCGTCGTCCTCGCGTTCGTAACTCGCGTCTTACGTTCCGTCTGGCGTCCGCCTTCGCGCTCTCAGCGTTGGCTTTCGCTGCTTGGCGAGGCTGGGACGCGGTGAGCGATAACCGTTTTTGGGGAACCGTGCAGACCGCATTGGATGAGCGGAATTTCGCAACGGCCCGCGAACTTTTGGAGGAACGCCTGCGGCGCGATCCACGGGAAAGCCACACTCTGACACTGGCCGCTCAAGCGGCGCGCCGCGACGGCGACCTCGGCCGTTTCGATACGTTGATCGACCGAGCCGAAAGCGCGGCGGCGGTCGCCGAGGTCGTCGCCCTGGAGCGAGCGCTCGCGCGAGTGCAAACTGGTCGGACGGCGGATATCGGCCACTACCTGGAGGTGGCCCAATCGCATCCACTCGACCCCGCATCCAAACTGCTGCTGGAAGCGATCGTCGAAGGCGCCATCGTGCGACTCGACTTACCCGCCGCGCAGCGAGCCGTGGCGTTATGGGATTCGGCGGCGAAAACCGCCGAGCAGCGTGCGGCGAGCGATTCATGGAAAGGCGAAATCGCCGTCCGCCGAGGAGATATCGCGGCCGCCGCCGACTGCTACCGAAAAGCGGTCGCCGCGACACCCGCATCCGTCAACCGTCGACGGCGTCTCGCGGACCTACTTGCACGCTACTCGCCCACCGAAGCGCTCGAACATCTCGATCTCGCTGAATCGCAAGGATCGGCCCCAACGCCATCGACGTTGCTGACCCGCGCAAGGTGCCAACGGGCTTTGAGCGACTTCGAGGCGGCGGAGCAATCTTTGCGGAAACT
>JBJTOW010000466.1:0-6732 GCA_046074805.1 Planctomycetota bacterium
CGCCGCGAACCAATCGAGCAACGTCGCGTAAAGATCCGCGGGCTGGAAAAAGCCTTGATCGCGGACCAACGGATGGGCGCCTTGCGGGTAGCGGATCAATAGCGGTAGCTGTAACAGCTCGTTGAAGAGCGCGGGCGGCACCGCGCCGACTCGATGGTGTTCGCCCAGGGGATAACCACGCGGCGAGGTGACAATCAGCAAGGCGTCGGCAGCGAGCGGACTGGCGAGGAACGATTCGAGAAACGCCTCTAAGCAAGCGTCCCAAGCGGCGACTTGGCCAACATAGCCTTGGACGTATCCGAGTAGTTCGTCGTGATCGAGCGCTGTCGCGGAAAGTTTTTGCGGTGGAGTTGCGAAGGTTGGCGGTGCTGGATCTTCGGGATCGGCCCATTGCTGGCGGAATTCATAGGGAGCGTCCCAGGCGTCGTCCCACGCGGCGGCGTGCATCCACAGCAATCCGGGGCGTTCGCACTGCTCCCATCGTTCCGCCGCGGCCGCCAACACTTGCGCGACGCGCATCGAGCCTGCCGTCTCCGCTTCGGTTGGAGCCGCTCCATGATCGATCGCCAAGCGATTGCCAAATCCCTCCGACCAGCGGTGGCTCGCGACACGCGGGTCATCGGTTAGAAGCTCAGTGGGAACGCCGGCCGCTTCGAGACGCTCGGCCAGTGAGCGTCCGGCCGGGGTGGATTCGGTCGCGTTGTCACCGACGTTGGCACGCTGAACCGCGTGTTCGCCCGACCAGTACGACAGGTACACCGATTCAAGTTCCGCAGCGTCCGCGTAGCATTGCTCGGCGACAAATCCTTCGGCCGCCAATCGGTTGCAGGCCGGCGTCTCGCAGGCGGTGCCGCCATACGGGCCGAGAAACGCGGGTTGAAGCCGGTCGAAAACCAAAACGACCGCCGAGCGGCGACGACCAATTGCGGCAGCGGTAGGGGAAGCGGAGTTATCGTCGAAATTCATGCGGGTAGTTTACGCGCCGGTGATCCCCAGCGACACACGGGCTACCGATAAGGTGGTCGTTGGTCTGGGGACGCTGGTCAGGGGTGTGTTGGTCAGTGGTGCGTTGGTCAGGGGTGTATTGGTAAGGGGGCGGAGCTTGCGCGAGTGGGGCGGTTGACTTAGAATTCCAATAGCGTCGAGCCTGATCGTTTGGAAAAACTTGGGAGTCATGTGGCTATGCAACTAGGGTTTGTCAGCGCGATTTTGCCGGACTTGAACCTACGCGAGGTTGCGGCCGTGGCTCGACGCATCGGCTACCACTGCGTCGAACTGATGTGCTGGCCGCCCAGTAAAGCCGAACGGCGCTATGCCGGCGTCACGCACGTCGACGTCACTGATTTCGACGCGGCGCGGGCTGACGAAGTCAAAGGCGTCATGGCCGACGCTCGAGTAGCAATCAGTGGCCTAGGCTACTATCCGAACCCGCTTTCGCCGGTAGGTGATGAAGCGGAACGCGCGACCGCGCAGATCAAAAAAGTGATCGATGCCGCCGCTTTGCTGGATGTTCGCCGCATGAACACCTTTGTTGGCCGTGACTGGACTAAGTCGGTCGACGATAACTGGCCGCGATTCCGCGAGGTCTGGACCGACATCATTCGACACGCGGACCATCGAGGGGTGAGGATCGGGATCGAAAACTGTCCCATGCTGTTCACTCGCGATGAATGGCCTGGCGGAAAGAACCTCGCCACATCGCCCGCGATCTGGCGCCGCATGTTCGACGAAATCCCCAGTCCGAATTTTGGGCTCAACTACGATCCGTCGCACATGATCTGGCAAGGGATGGACTACCTGAAGCCGATTCGCGAATTCGCCGACAGGTTGGTGCATATCCACGCCAAGGACGTGCGGCTCGACCGACATCGGCTGGACGATGTTGGTATCCTCGCCCACCCCAATCAGTACCACACGCCGAAACTTCCCGGCATGGGCGACGTTGACTGGGGACGCTTTTTCTCGGTGCTTAGCGATGTCGGCTATCGCGGACCGGTTTGCGTCGAGGTCGAGGATCGGGCGTACGAGCGATCGCTGGAAGACCGCCAAGCCTCGCTCACGCAAAGCCACACCTACCTGCGGAATTTTTTGGCTGACCGATAGTGTTTGTGTTCCGATCGAGTTTCGCCGTCTAAGGCGACTCGTCCACCGAGCCTTATTGCGTCGATCGATCACCGCTTTCTTGCCCGTTTTCCCCTGGTGCTGTCATGAACATGCCTGGCAAGTTGTTCTCCGCTATCGCGTTGCTATCACGGACGTTCATGTTGTCGCTCGCGACGGCGATCGCCCTGATCGCGGGCGGGTTTGCGAGCGTGGCTGATTTCGGGCTGGGGCTGCGAGAACCGTTTCCACTGAGCGGAAGTCGTCTGGTGTTCGCCGGTCCGCCGGTGGCGCCGACCGAGGCTTTGACGCCGGCGGAGCAACACGCGCATTTCAAGCTGCCGCCGGGTTTTGAGATCCAACTGGTCGCCGCCGAACCGGAAATCCAGAAGCCGATGAATCTGGCTTTCGACGCCCGAGGTCGGTTGTGGGTCACGCACTCGCTCGAGTATCCGTTCGCGGCCGCTGACGGTTCCCAGGCGCGGGATGGGCTGACGATCCTGTCCGAGTTTGGAAAGGATGGCCGAGCGAAAAAGGTGGAGAAGTTCGCCGACAAACTCAATATTCCGATCGGAGTGTTGCCGTTGAACGCTGGCAACGAGGCGATTGTTTGGTCGATTCCCCACATTTGGAAATTGTCGGACAAGGATGGCGATGGTCGCGCCGAGCACCGCGAGGTTCTGTACGGTCCCTTTGATATCGCGGACACGCATGGCAATCAGAACGCCTTCCGACTGATGCCGGACGGTTGGGTGTACGCGTGCCATGGTTTCCGAAACGATTCGCAGGTGAAGTTGAAAGGCGAAGGGCCGGTGGTGTTGCGGATGCAGTCCGGGAACACCTATCGCTTTCGTCCGGATGGTTCGGCGATCGAGCAAGTGACGTGGGGGCAGGTCAACCCGTTCGGGATGTGTTTCGACCGATGGGGCTTGGCCTACAACGCCGATTGCCATTCAAAGCCGATTACCCAACTGCTCCGGGGAGGCTATTACGAGTCGTTCGGTAAACCGCACGACGGTCTTGGCTACGCTCCGTCGATGACCGCCCATGGGCATGATTCAACAGGCATCGCGGGCGTCGCGTTCTACGACGCGCCGCAGTTTCCAGCCGAGTACCGCGACTGCTTTTACGTCGGCAATGTGATCACGAACGTCGTGCATCGCGACAAACCGCGATGGCGCGGCTCGTCGCCGTGGATCGACGCGCCGGTCGATTTCGTGTCGTGCACGGATCCATGGTTCCATCCTGTCGACATTCAACTGGGTCCGGATGGGGCTCTGTACATCGCCGACTTCTACAACAGCATCATTGGCCACTATGAAGTCGACTTGAAACATCCCCGCCGCGACCGACATCGCGGGCGGATTTGGCGCGTCGTCTATCGCGGGCCGGAGATGGAGTCGAAGTCGACGGTGAACGCGGCAGTGGAGGCGGTGGCGAAGGCGGAGGCGAAAGAGGACGCCGCGTTGCCCGTTGGCGACTTGTCCACGATCGCGCCCGTCGCCTTGGTGGAACAGATGAACGCCCCGAACCTCGCGATCCGGCGACAGGCGGTGTTGGAACTACAGCGGCGTGGTGACGCGGAAGCGTTGGCCGCTGCCGCTCGACTGCCGGTCGATGCGTTGGGCGCTCCGCTGGCCGTTTGGCTGTCGCGCGACGCGGCGGCTCTGTCGGCCCGCGTGGCCGCTGAACAAGCGGGCACGCCGCTCCCGCCGCTCGTCAAGACGCAGGTCTTGGCGGCGGCTGGCGAATTGCCCGCGTGGGATCCGGCCTTGGCCCGATGGGTCTGCCAGCAAGTGTCCGATTCCGATCCATTCGTGCGACGGTTCGCTGCCGCCGCCATGGCGCGTCATCCCGATGTGGCGAACACGCTGCCGCTGCTCGACGCGTTCGCGCGTGTCGACGCTGCTGACGAACAACTGGCTCACAGTTTGAAGATCTCCCTCCGAAATCAGTTCCGCGCGCCCGACGCGTTGGCGAGCCTGGCCTCATCGTCGACACCGCTGGGGCCCGAACGGCTGGCGTTTGTCGCCGAACTGGCGTTGGCGATTCCCGAACCGAACGCCGCGCTGTGGGCCTTCCGGCAAACTCGGGATGTCGCCTTTCCCGCCGCCCGTAACGCGGCCACGTTGCCACCGCTGATGGAACGCGCCGCGCAACAGGTCGCTCGTTGGGCCGAGCCCTCGGCGTTGGAGGAGATCGTGGCGTTCGCCGAACGCGACCTAGCGTCTGATCCATCGCGGCAGCGAGCCTTGCTGCAAGCGGTGATCGCTGGTTGGAAGCAGCGATCCGGTGGCGGCGAGCCACCCGCTTCCGCTCAGCGTTGGGCCGGCGAACTCGCCGCTCGCCTGTTGGCCCCAAACGTTTCCACGGCACCGGCTTGGACCGCGTTGCCGCTGGACGCCGCCGACGCGGCGACTGGCACGGCGAAGTCAACGCGTAAGGCGACGAACGCGAGCGCTTCATCCAGTTCCGAGAACGGAAATCCGTGGGGTGTGCGGAATCGCAAATGCGCCGATGGCCGGGAGATACCGGTATTCGACAGCATTGTTGGCGGCGAATCTTTGACCGGAGTGTTAAGGAGCGCGCCGTTCATGATTCCAGAAACCCTGACGTTTTGGATCTGCGGACAGAACGGTGCACCGGGCAGCAATCCGCCGCAGCGAAACCGCGTTCAATTGAAGCTGGTCGGAACGGTCGACGCTGTCCGTTCGGCCACGACACCCCGCAACGATACGGCCCAGCGGATCGCTTGGGATCTCAAACCATGGGCGGGCCGCCAGGGAGTCTTGGAGATCGTCGATGCCGACGCCGGCGCTTCGTACGCTTGGGTCGGAGCGGGGCGGTTCGATCCGCCAGTCGTCGCCGAGCCGACGGCCAATATGAGTCCAGCGCCGTCCCCGCAGGAGCTGGCATTGCAGGCGATCGAATTGTGGAAGTTACGAGGTCTGTCGTTGGCTGTGTTCACCTTGCTTGATGATCAGGCCGCGCCGCCCGCGACGCGCGTGGCCGCCGCTCAAGCCGCGTTCGCGCTCGACGCGGCCGCCGCCCAACCGAAGCTCGCGGCGACGCTCGTGGCCAATTCAGCGCCCGCCGCGCTGCGGATCAAGGCGGCCGAATTACTGGCGGCTGGCAACACCGACTCGCTACGCAAGCCGGTCTTGGACGCGTTGGCGACGGCCCCGGCGTCATTGCAGCCAGGACTGGCGCTGGCCTTAGCGGGCCATCGCGACGGCGCCGAAGCGCTGCTGGCGACGATTGGCGCCGGAAAGGCGTCACCGCGTTTGCTCCAGGAAAAGACGCTGCTCGACCGATTGAAAGGCGCGGCGCCCGACCGCTGGGAGCAGCGCGTCGCCGCGTTAACCGCTGGTTTGCCAGCCGTCGAAGAGCGGATGCGACAGGCCCAACGCGAGCGGCTTGATGCCTGGCAATCCCAACGGGGCGATGCGGCTCATGGCCAAGTGCTGATGAAGAAGCATTGCGCCGCGTGCCACAAGGCGGCCGGTGAGGGCGCGATGGTTGGGCCGCAACTAGATGGTGTCGGAAACCGCGGCCCGGAACGCCTGCTTGAGGATGTTCTCGATCCCAATCGAAATGTCGACGCCGCGTTCCGAACGACCATCCTGGTCAAAGCCGACGGCCAAGTGGTCAGCGGCCTGAAGCTCCGCGAAGAAGGCGGCGCGATCGTGCTGGCGAACAACGAGGGCAAGGAAGTTCGGGTTGCTCAAAGCGACATCGAGGAATCGCGAGTGAGCGGTCTATCGCTGATGCCAACGAACTTCGTCGATACGTTGGCGGCCCGCGATATGGCGGATCTGCTCGAGTATTTATTGAGCTTGAAGGGGCGGCCATGAGTGATCGGCGGGAGAGGATGGAAAGCGGAGCGGACATGCCGTCGTGTCGTGTATCGCGCGCGCGGCTGGGGTTCGTGACGCGCCTTGCGGCGGCCACGAAGCCTCTCTGGCGACCAGCGGCGATGTTGTCGACCGGTTTGTGTGTCGCAACGCTGATCGGGTTTTCGTCGCTATCCACTGGTCGCTGGGGGCTGAACGGCAACGTGGCGGACGCCGACGAAACAGATGATGAACTCGACACCATCGTCGCGACGCTCGAACTGCTGGTGGACGCCGACGCGGATGCCACTCGCCAGTGCCTGCGGCTACTCGCCGACAAGACGCAAGCCCGGGAGCTGGATGGCGGCAGGAGGACACGGCTGGCGAAGTCGATTGGTCCGCTTGTTGACAGTTTGTTAAAGCGGCCAGCGAGCGATCCGCTGCGGGCGGACGCCGCGATTTTGGCGGCCAGTTTGCGACTTTCCGCCGGAACTGTCCCGACGCGGGCGATCGCCACGGACGCGCAGGCGGAGTTCGAATCGCGACGGCGAGCGCTGGCGGCGCTGATCGCGGCGGAGGATCGAGCGTCGCTGGAAATCGCGGACAGTTGGCTGGGAACTGCCGGCCCCGACTTGGCTGTGGCGGCCTTGGGTTTAATGGGAAGACTCGACCAGCCTCGCGTCGCGGAGATGGTGTTGCGGCGGTATCCGTCGCTTACGGACGAGACGCGTCCAAAGGCGATCGAACTGCTGACGCAGCGGCCGTCTTGGAGTGTCAAGTTGCTCGACGCCATCGCGCG
>JBJTOW010000467.1:0-12427 GCA_046074805.1 Planctomycetota bacterium
TCCATCGGCATCAAATCGGGCGTGAACTGAATGCGGTTGAATTTGAGCGACATCGTTTCGGCCAGCTTGCTGACGAGCAGCGTTTTCGCCAACCCGGGTACGCCCATGAGCAACGCGTGGCCGCGCGCGAACAGGCAGATCGCTAACCGTTGGATCGTTTCCCGCTGCCCCACGATCACCCGCCCCAGCTCATCGGTCAACTGCGCGTATACCGTCCGCAAATGATCGATCGCCCGCACGTCATCGTCGTTAAGCGATTCGATCTTGCCCTTGTCCGCTGAAGAAGCCATGTGATGATCCCAGACCCGGTTTTCGGTTCGATCGCCAGCCCGACGCGTCGCACGCGATTACGTACCGACAACTCGCCCAGCCGACGCTCCTCGCCCTGCGGCACCCGCCAACGCCAGGACGCCCTCGGGCAACCGCTGTGGGCGGCGGCGTTAGAACTAATCAGATAAGCAAGCTCGGTGGCAACTGCCGCCAACGACGCCTCGGGCCCTAGATAGTAATCGAAGCAGGTGGGAAACGCATCCCGATTCACAAATTGCCGCTTTGTGGTGTCAGTCCAGGTACAACTGTGCGGGGTGGTCAAACCGAGTCCGCTCACGGTCGAACTGGATCTCCATGCCCGGCGACAACGGAAACAGGTGGCGGGCGGGCACGACTTCGTTGTTGACGCGGATGGTCGAGCCACCCGGCAACGGTTCCAGCCAGAAAGTCCGGTCGATATGCCAGAGCCGCGCCTGCGCTCGCGGTCCACTCTCGCGCAGCACAATCGCCGACTGCGCGGGTGAACCGCCAATCAGCGCCTCCCGCAGCAAATGCACATAAGACTCTTCATGGGGAAGGCTTGTCACACGGTCGTAACGCACGGCGTCCAGCTTTACGGCTATCGCGTCGCGATGAAGACGCGAAAGCCGCCCGCCGACGATTTCGGCGTAAAGTTCATCCCAAAACGGACGGTCGTCGTGGGCATCGCTTCGATGCGGCCCAAACAACGCCATGTCCAGTTCGAACTTCTGGCTCACCGTTCCGGTCACCCCGAGTTCGACGCGGACGACATCGCCGGCGTAATGCGCAGCGATCACTTCCCGCTCGCGAACCACGCGGTAGTTCACCTCGATGCCGCGAGTCGATTCGTCCCGCAATTCGATCCCCTCGGGCGTCAACTCGGCGATAAAGTGCGTCCGTGAAATGTTGCGGGAATGTCCATCATTCGCTTCGCTGCGCGGTAGAAACCGGATCACAACATCGTTATCGCGGCTGCGGCCAAAGGTGATCCGCGGCCGAGTCCACACCAGAACGCGGCGCCCGTCGTCGAAGAAAAAGCCGCACGCATCGAGATAGGCCCGCTTCGAAGAACCGCTCGCCAGGATCGGTAACCGAGATTGTTTCTCGCTGTCGACCTTGAACTCGTACCGGAAGGTCGTGGCCGGCT
The DNA here is from genome assembly GCA_046074805.1 of Planctomycetota bacterium. Lineage (GTDB taxonomy): Bacteria > Planctomycetota > Planctomycetia > Pirellulales > Pirellulaceae > CAIXSC01. The sequence goes on from JBJTOW010000467.1 coordinate 1,439, forward strand.
TGTCGACGGGAGCGGTTGGAACGGCGGCGAGCGGCGGCGGACCGATCGCGTCTTGCAAATTGATGACGCTGTCGCCGCCACCCTTGAGAATCACTTTGGAAAACTGCTTGAGGTTGTATCCCTGAAGATTCACCATCGACTGGCCGTCGCCGTCGATCTCCAACACACCTCCTTCTTGGGAATTCGCCGCATGGACCGTCAAACGGATACGGCATCGGAAGAAACGCGGCAGGCCAGCCGGCACTTCGCGAAACGAGACATCGACCTCGAGCACATACTGGCCAGGCCGGCAATCCAAGCCGTCCGAGGTCATCCGAAACGGCGATTGGAACGACCATAAACCAGGTTCCTCGGTCTGGACACGCGGCGGACGGTCGTCGTGGTCCAGTTGGTGGTCGATGACCACGCGAACTTCCGGACGGCTGTTTTCATAGCCCGGACACAAGAGATTGAACTCGGGACGAACCTGATGGCCGACTCGCGGCAACTCGCCCCAGTCCACGAGCAATCGCGGAACGGCGGGGAGAGGCCGAACCTGTTCATAGCGATTCGATCTGGGCGTAAGCGGCTCCACAACGCACCTTTCACTCCACGGAACCCAACGAACCTGACCGAGCCTTCCCTACCGCCGTGCCAAGCGATCCGCGGGTTCTATCGTGGAAGCGGAGGTGGACCGGACGGAGCGGCCGGCGCGCCTGGGAGCGGCGGAGGACCGCCGGCCGAAAAGATATGGGATAGCTCCGGCGTCTGCCCGGCTGGAAGCCATGTCGCCATGCCGGCTCTCCAGACCAGCGTGTCGCGCGTCACCTGTCCTGCTTGTATGTAATGATGCACTTGGGCGAATGGCATCGGCGGCGACTGCTGCCCGTGGAACGACACATGCCATGGCTCGGCAGTCGGCAGCGGAGGAGGAGTCGGAGACGCGGCGACGTAAGGGGGCGCGGGCGGAACGGCCGATAGAAAAGGCCCCGACACCACCGGGTAAGGCGCCAACGGCCGAGCGGCTTGCGCCAATCCGCCGATCATTTGCTGGACGCTGCCTTGCTGGGCCTGCATCGCCATTTTATAAGCCTCAGCGATCGCGTCCGCTTTCGCCCGCTCGGTTTCATTAAGTTTTTCGTAAAGCCGCAACCGCTCTTCATTGAGTTGCGTGGCCGGCTGAATTGCCGCCTGCGTTTTCACCGCGTCCTGCGTCGCTTCGTGTTTCTTGAGGTCCGCCAGCAACGACGCGTTCGCGGCGCCGCTGGTCGCGATCATCGCCTCGGTCGACAAACTGCTCATCGCTTGGATACGTTCCAAATCGCGTTTACTCGCGCTGTCGGACTTCGCGTTTTCGATTTCCAGTTGCAGCCGCTGCTGGCGCTCCGCGAACTGGGCGTTCATTTCCTGGACACGTTGCAGGCGTTCCAGTTGGCTCGACGAGCGTTGGTTTTTGTGCTCCAGTTCCCACTGCTCTTGACGTTTCTGGACTTCCAGCCGTTCCGCCGCCAACCGCCCCTCAAGCTCGGCTTGCCGCAACGCGAGCAACCGCTGACGTTCGGCGCGGGCCGCGTCCAATTCGCCTTGGACCCCATCGGTCCGTTGCTCGTGCAACAGCGTTTCCCAGGAATCGTCGCGCCGTTGTTGACGAGCTTCCCGGATCCTGGCCCACCGCGCACGCACACCTTCGTGCTTTTGCTCGCGCCGGTGAACGGCCTCCGCCTTCTCCCGCTCCAATTCGTCCCGCCATTGCTCGGCTTCGACGGTGCGGTTAAGCCGATTGAGTTCGAGTTCTTTGTTCAGCGTGATCATGCGGGACGCGAACTCGATCTCGATCCGCAGTTCGTCAAGTTCCCGTTCCCGCTGCAGGTCGATCGTCGCGAGCAAATGGCCACGCAAACCTTCGCGGTCCGCTTTCCGTTCCTCGTACGCGGCGACCAGCGATTCCCGCTCCTCGTTGCGCAGTAGCCGGTCTCTGTCGATCGTCAGAATACGCCGTTCAAAATCCTCCTTCGTTCCGATTTTGTTGAGCTCGTCTTGGGCCACCGTGTCGCGCAGCACCTTGCGAAGCTCGACTTTCCGCCCCATGTCGTCCGCTTTAGCGGCGAGCTCGGTGTTTTCCAGCGTCATCGCCGCTTGCCGGAGCTGCTGTTCGCGAGCCGTCAGCCACAATTCTCCGCGTCGCGCGGCGAGTCCTCCGTCGTTGCCGACGAGCTGGGCATGCTGGATATCGTTCAACGACAGCCCGTAGCGTTGCAGTTTCGGCGCGACGCGGGCCAGCACGGCTGTCCGCAGTTGGCTGGCGAAATCGGGGCCCGCGACGATGTCGTACGCGTGTTGCCCGATCGCGTCCCGCACCGCTTGGTCGACGATGGGGGAAATGAGTCCAGCAAGATCGCTCAGCGTCATGACATCGCGGGCGCCAAACAGGTTGTCAAGGAATGGCAGAACGTCGACAACCTGGACGGTCCAGCGATAGGAGACATCGAAGCTGACCGCTTCGAGGCATGGCACGCCTTTCGCTTCGGCCTGGATCGGCACGTCCTCGCAGCGCGTCAGAATGACCGTCGCCTGCTTGTTTCGCCAGAACTGGAGCCGCTCGAGAAACGTTTCGAGCGTGTATTCGCCCGGCCCCGCCTCGCCGAGCACCAGCCCGCTATCGATGACAAGCGCCCGCGTGCCCGGCTCGACGATGAGCGTCCGGCCCTTGGGGAGGCTGGGAAGCTTCGCGAAAAACCCCGGCAAATCCGGCACGATCACCCGCGCCGCGAAGTCCCACCCCTTGACCGACCAACGGTTCTGTTCCAGCGACACGCTCATCGGTTTGTCCTTCGGTTGCGATGATTCAGAATACAAGCCCCAATTCGAACCAGCCATGTTGGTTATTTGGTTTCTTGATCAAGGCTTGCACGGTCGATCACGGTCGCTTCCATCTTGCGTTCCAACCAGGCGACAAAATGCCGTTGGCTCTCTTGAAGCAGCAGATTGCTGAGATGAAACACCGCGTCGGAATGACGACGCGTGTACACGGCGTTGGATGGCGCGAAGTGTCCGTGGGCCATGAGAACCCGTAGCGCAGTCGCAGCCACTCGCAAATTGTCGTCATTTCCGCTTACAAATGACGCCAACTGCTTACGAAGCTTTAGGCTATCAAGTCCGTCCTGGTCATCGTCATAACTGCCGCATATGTTGCGAATCGGTCCGATGAGACTCGAATCGGATAATATCCACGTTTTGATGTCGGAGCCGATCGCATTCCCTAAGGTCTCTGCCGCCGAGTAGGCAAGCAGTAACCGAACTCCCGCCGAGTATCCCCTGGCAAGTTTTTCGGAGGCGTTTTCCATGACGAGTGCTTTGAAATTCACAGCCGCCATGAATCGAGCCCGAAAGCGGTTAAGTTTCCTTTCCGCGACCTTATCGACAAAACCAGGGACGCTCCTTCGCTTATCGCAAAACAACTTCCATCCTTGCAAATACGTTTTCGCGGACATACAAGCACCGTTGCCATTTATATATGATCGAAACCGCATAGTTTCGTTTATTGCCATTTATACTGCTAAATAATTAACATAGTATTTTGTACCATGTTATTTTTATTACGATTTGTATCATTTGATGGGCAAACGATCGCGACGCTGCGGAGTACTATTCGTTGCCATCGCATGCCATTTTTTAAAGCTTCACAGTTTCTGGCGTGCGACGGACTTCCTAGCCCGTCGCAGCGATAATCGGCGGCCCGCGTCGTCAATTCGAGGGACTTCTCTTACCATCGCCGAAGTGTTCGAGACCGACTGGGGAGACCGTCGTACAGATGACGATTAAACGAAACTCATCACCACTCGGAAGCCGACAAGGTTCGAACCGCTAGACGGGTCGCGTCCGCCTCGACGTGTCGGCCGACAATCCGTCTCGTCTTGGCCCCAACCACCGCCGCGGAGCACCCGATATGATCCCGAAGATGGCCCGACTGGATCCGTCACTTCGGAATCTGGGTACTCGCCGTACCAGTCGGAACACCACTCCCACACATTACCCAACATGTCATAGAGTCCCCAGGAATTTGGCTTCTTCTGTCCGACTGGATGCGTTTTTTTGAAGGAGTTTCCGCGATACCATGCATAGTCATCGAGATGCGATCCAACGTGCGGATCTCCCTGGTCCGTCGGCATTCCCGCACGTCGTTCGCAGTCCTCAGTTATTGTGGAAAACACATGCGGTTGCGCCGGGTGGTTCAAAGGCGATTCGGCACGGCACGCATATTCCCATTCCGCTTCCGTTGGCAAACGATAGATGCATCTGGCCGAATGTTCACACGTTAGCAATGACAATCGACGGCAATATTCAGTGGCCTCCTGCCATGATACGCCTTCGACAGGGTTGTTCGGACCTTTGAAATGAGATGGGTTTGTGCCCATTATTTCCTCATATTCCCGTTGAGTCACGAGATGCGCACCAATATAAAATTGGTATTTAATGGTAACGAGATGTGGAAACTCGTCGCGTGGGCCATATTTGTGCGAGAGCATCGCCTTTTCTGAACCCATCATGAAACTCCCTGCCGGGAGAAGGCGGTATCGCGATTTGCTCCAACGATCCATCCACTTCTGTCGAGTTTCTTGGATCGACATGCTATCGGGAATATGCCGTAGGTATTCATCACAATGCGCGATCAGCGAGCGATGCTGGACGGCATCAAGATCCCCATGGACATTCGCGGCGGCGACAATTTCGTCCACTTGCGACTGAGAACAACGCGCATTAAATATACCAATAAATAAATCCCGATCGGCATTCTCCATTTCCGCCACCCATTCTAGCGGAAAACCTAACAAGACCTCGCTCGCCTCGGATATCCTTTGGTTATCGAAAAAACTTTTCAACTTGCGTGATGTGGAGTCGATGGCGTTATATTTTCTGGTTCCAAGATCGATCCTTAGTTTTTTTAATTTTTCGTTCGCTGGATTCAGAAGCAAACACTTCGCGCATTGGACAAGCAGCCGTTCGATTTCGACATTATCAAGGACGCCGTCAGCTTTCGACTCCCCGACCAATGACTTCAAAAGGCATTCCTCTTCGATAATTCGGTCTAATCGCGTCTTGAACGCGTCTAGCTGTGGTGTCCACATCGACTTGTCCACCGCCTTCAACGCTTGAAGGGACTCCAGGGCCCGCCCCTCGCTCAAGTGACGCTCCGCCGTTGCGTACGCCTCGCCGCGTTGAGACCGAAGAGCCTCCAATCGCGCTAGCAGTTGCTTTTGAAGCGTCCGCAGGTCCGAACGGTCGCCGCGGAGGTACACCGCGCGATCCACGTGTTCAAGCAGGCCGTCGAGATCCCGTTCACGTACACGCTTTTTGATCTGCTGAATCAGTTGCAAAGACTCCGCCTTTTCCGATTCGAGCGTTTCAAGGAACTTTAAGACTTCGGACGAGCGAAGCGCGACTGGAATGGATTCGAGCGCGTGGATCGCGGCATCGTAGTCAAAGGCTTCGCGATGCTTGCTGGATTCCGCGCGGTGACGTTCGGCCGATACACGCTGTCGGTCCCATTCCTCTTGCGTCGACACCAGAAAATGGACCGCCCACGGCTTATGACGCGACAAACGATCATCCGTAACGCTCGCTACTTCCTTCGCGACGCGAATCGCGTCTGCATACTTATGCTCCGAAAGCAGAGACTCAGCCTCGTCACGTTTCTTCTGAAGCGTAGCCAGGCGTGCATGCGTCAATTCATCTTGGTTCCCGCCACAGTCCGGGCAAAACTTATCCCAAACCGGGATTAGCTGCTCACAACCGAGGCAGGGCCAACGAAGCGACGCGCCGCACGTGTTGCAAAATTTGCGGCTCGAATCATTTCGAGCGTGGCATTTGGAGCATTCCCCAGCGCCTAGCTCGACCGATACAGAAGGCTTTGGTGGCGATAGTGTCGCGATGCTCGCCCGAACCGCATCTTTGAACTCACGCGCCGTCTGGTAGCGATCGTCCTTTTTGTCTTCCAGCGCCTTGCCGAGCACTTCGTGGAGCGATTTCGGGACGTCGTTGAAGCGGATGATCTTCGGGCTTTTGCCCGTCAACATCTGGTAGAACGTCGCCGCCAAGCTCCAGAGGTCGCTTCGAGCGTCCACCAGCGACGCGTCGCGTCGCTGCTCAGGCGGCATGAAGTCGATCGTGCCGAGAACCGCGCCAGCCATCGTCATTCCAGTATCGGACGACTCGGCTTTCGCGAGTCCAAAGTCCGTCAGCTTCGCGATGCCATCCGCCGTCAAAAGCACGTTCGCCGGCTTAATGTCCCGATGGATGATCCCGGAAGCGTGCGCCTTGCCTAGCCCGTCGCACAACTGGCATATCAATTCGATCGCTTCGGCCAGCGGCATTGCGCCTTCCTGGCAACGTTCCAAGAGCGATCGGCCTTCCACGAACTCCATGATCAGGAACGGCCCATCGGATGCGCGGCCGTAGTCGTAGATATGGACAATGTTCGGATGGTTGATCGCGGCGATTGATTTTGCCTCGGTCAGAAAGCGATTGATTGCCGTGCGGCTGCGAGCCGCTTCTCCGAGCATCCGCTTGATCGCGACCTTCCGGTTCAGCCGCGTGTCCGTGGCGAGCAGCACTTCGCCCATGCCGCCCTTTCCGAGCAGTTTTTCAGTCTGGTAACGCGCGGCGAGGTCCACCACTTCCCAGCCGTCGTCGTACAACTCGTCGTCCGCCGATTTCCGGCCGCCCATGGTCGCCTGGTCGCCCAGGCTCGACGTGCTGTCGCTGCCGCCGCTTCCGCGTCCCGCGAACGTCGCCTGGTCGCCAAGCGACATCTGCTCGGTGCGCGCAACCGGCCGGCGGTCGCCAAACGTATTCTGATCGCCCAGGCTTTTGTCGATCTCGTTTTGTTTGCTCATCTTCCAGCGGATTCCCGACGTGGCACTGGCAACTTTCACAAACGGTCTCCCAGCGACGCTTGTGGACAAGCGACGCCAGGAGATATGCGTTGCCGATGCATTGAGCGTCTCAAGAAAAGCCGTGAAATTTCCCCACGGCGGAGCGAGCAACCACAGGCCATCGCTCTTTCAAAGCTAAAAACGGGGTGAAGGCATTTGGCACGAAGAGATTCCAAGCCCGGAACACGCGACGGGTGGCGTTAATGCCCTCCCTTAGCTAACCTGCGGATGGCGATGGTGGTTCGGACCGCCGAAAAGAGGGTTGCGCGGGGCGATACGGCGGACCGCTGCTCTACCAACCTTTCGAGCTATCATCGTAAGCTGCAAGGGTCGAAAGACGATGAGCAACAGTTTGCCGGACATCAACGACCAACAGTACCGTTGGCTGCGGGCCATCGCGCAAAAACTGCTCCGTCGCGAGGCGTTTTGCACTCTGACGGCGACGGAATTGGTCCACGAGTTGATCCTCAAGGCGGGGCGGGCGCGTGCCCGATTCCTCGACAACCGCGGCCATGCCGGCCGTGACTTCCCCGGAGAAGCTGCTGGGCATGCGAGCGAGTCGCTTGTGTTCGCCGGCCGCGCCTTGCGACAGTTGCTGGTGGATCGAGCCCGTCGACGGCTCGCGCGGGCACGTCAAGAACAACACTATGCCCGCCACGGCCACTCGGTGGATCGACCGTCAAGCGAAGAGGCGGAGCAAGCGGCGCGTTGGGGCGAGCTCGAAGAGTCCCTGGAGTCGCTCGCTCGGCAATTGCCGCAGCACGCCGAACTGGTCCGGTTGAGGCTCCATGCGGTTTGACCGTGGAGGAAGCGGCCGAGGTTATGGGCCTTTCGCGGGCGGCGGCTTACCGCCACTGGACCTTTTGCAAAGCTTGGCTGTCCGCGCGGATGTCGTCCGCTTCCCGCCCCTGACCTCCCACGCGTTTTTTCTACCTTCCGGCCTTCCGGCCTTGCGGATGAACGCGGCGGGGCCAGCGAAATTGTTGGGAATTGTGGGACGAAAAGTCCGGTTGCCGCGCAACAGGACGGTAGCGGTTAAACGCAAACCCGCCGCGACTGGCCGGGCCCGGCGTGCCGGCACGTGGTCAAAGCACTAGGCACTGAACTCGGATGAACCCCGCGTATCTTCTTCGCTTGGAACAATCGTATCTGGCCGCGCTGGCCCTGGAAACCGATCGGGAACGCGTCGAGTTTTTGGAGCGATTAGCCGCCGAGGACGCCGCTTTGGCGGATGAGACACGCATGCTCGTTTCCCTGCGAAACGAGGCGGAAGACCTGTTTTCCTCGCGGGATGGCGATTTCTTCCAATTGTCCCTTTCGACCCTAGGAGACGCGAAGCGGCTGGAATCCAAGGCGGAGCTCCTCGACTTTCTCCGTGCCGTGTCGGCTCCGCTAGTTCCGGCAGGTTCCGCCGCCAACCGTATCGACGCCGCGACTTCGGACGGCCAGGAAATCGCCTCGATCCAGGGATTCGTGTTGACCGAGCTCGTGGCGGCCGGCGCCACGGGTTTTGTCTTCCGCGGTCGCGATCCGAAACTGCGACGGGAGGTGGCGATCAAGGTGCTTGCGCCATCGATCGCCCGCGATCCGGTGCGCCGGCGGGCGTTTGTGGAAGAAGCGCGAATCGCCAGTTCCATCCGGCATCCGCATGTCGTGACGATCCATCATGTGTGCTCGGACGAGTCTTCGCCTGTTGTTTTCTATGTGATGGAATGGGCGTCAGGGATCACGTTGCAAGAATGGATTGACGACCGGAAGAGTGTGGACATCGCGGAGGGGGTAACGCTGTTGCGGCAATTGGCGGCGGGCGTGGATGCTATTCACCGCTGCGGCGTGATTCATCGAGATTTAAAGCCGGCCAATGTGATTCTCGAGGTGACGAACCGTCATGTAACGATCGTGGATTTCGGCTTGGCTTTCGAAACATCGGTACTTGAGGATTATTTACATCCAGCTGGAACTCCGCTTTATATGTCGCCTGAGCAAATGAGTGGCCAGCCGCTTACTTCCAAAAGCGATTTGTTCGCCTTGACGGAAATCGCCGCGCTCTTGCTTACCGGTTGCCATCCCTATGCCAGCGGTACTCTGGCGGAGCTGACAGAACGTCTATTGGCGGGAACCCCATGCTTGCCCGACGTGGGTCCGGTCCTGAGCGAATCGCTGCGAAAGGCGTTGCTGCAAGGGCTTGCGAGCGACCCGGGGGACCGATACTCCGACGCCGGCGCCTTGATAAACGCCGTCGCTAATGCTCTGGGCGAAGACAACGCCGCCCGTCGCGGCGCGGCCACCGATCCGGATCGTGCGAACGGAATCGCGCCGGTTGTTTCCAGCGCTAAGGTGAGCCGTCGGCGGGAAGTTCGCTGGGGCTCGGCGCTACTCGCGTTGACGCTTGTCGGCGCCTTGATTGTCGCCTTCACACTGCCGCGTCTCGGGCGCAATGTCTCGGAGGGCGGGAAGGTCAAGTTAAGTCCGCAACGCGGTGATTCTGAAAGGGCAAAAGGCCGTTGGGAGTCTCCAGAGCTGTTTCGCAACGGGGCGGGGCTCCGGCTCCGCGCCATTCCCGACTTTAAGCGGGCCTTCGAAAAGTGGCCGCCCGATTCGCGTTACCCAGAGCTCTTTCGGGGGCTCGGCTGGCCAAATATGCCAGGCGGAACACCCAAGCGGCTGATCGGGCCGCAACTTGTTTCCTATCGGGAATTCCGCGACGTCACGGGCGGACTGCCCGCCGAGTTGATGGCGGGGAGCGAAAATCTCGATCTGCCGGCGACGAACGTGACCTATCGAGACGCCGAGGAATTCTGCCGGCAACTGACCGCAGCCGATCCGGATGGAATTGTTTACTTGGTAAGTAACTTGAATGATTGGACCATCGGGGCCTTTGGCGATGCGATTGTCAATCGCCAGGTGGACGCCGAGCGGCTCGTCGACGCGTTTCTAGCCCGCAGTCGCAGTCGCACTGGCGGTGGCATTAGCACTGGCAGTCGCGGCGAAGGTGCCGCGGGACGGATCGCTGACATCCACCAGTCGATGCTTGTCGATACCTTCGGCAACTATTGGGAATGGATGCAATTCCGGCTTGCCCGCCAATCGAAATCGCCGCGGCCGGACGGCGTGGTGTCGTATCAGAAAAACTTGGAATCCTGTCCGGTGCGCATCCTGGAAGTGGTGGGTGGCGGCGCCACAGACATCTTTCTACACGCCCACGACATGAACTATGGCATGAACGACCACCTGGAGCAGTACGAAAACGTGCGTTTCCATCTCGAAGGCGATGGCGAGACAGGCTATCTCCGGCCGGAAACCGCCGGACGTCCAGCCTGGTTGTCGTATCGCTACCAGCTCAAAAAGCCGATCGTTACCGCGCGCCTGCGGAACCCGATCAAGCTGTTCAAGGACGAATGCTCGGCAGCGATTGAAGTTCGCGGACGCAAGGCGGAGGCGAGCACCAAGCTCGAGGACAGCCCTTGGCACACCGTTGTGGAAATCCGCGGTCCATACGACCAGCCGTTCGCGGAGATGGACGCTACCCAATGGCTCCGCGACGCCATCGAAGTCGAAGTTCGTTATCGCGTGGAAACATCAAGTGGACCGCTGAATTACGTCCAAATCGGCCGCACGAACAGCGAACTGCATTTGCCCGTCGTGTTCGCCTTTGAGGCGGTCACAATGGGACGCGAAGAGTCGATGCGTCAATCGCTTGAAATTCCCGAAACGCACCGCAGCCCGCTCATCGGCTTCCGCGTCGTCGGTTTCTGGCCTTCCCGTTGAGTGCTCAGCCCACGCAACGGATCTTCCACTCAGCCGCAGAAGCGGTGAATGGCATGGCTTGCCTATCAGGAAACCATGATTGGCGTCCGCCATCGCTATCGCCATCGCTATCGAAACGAGGTCATCGGATAGCACTAGCGGTGAGGATGATTCTAGGTGCGAGATCCGTCCACCGATGATCGCTGCGACGGACTAGAAGTCCGTCGTACGAGCAGAGCGGGAGGCCGTTGAGCTTCGCTGCGACGGATTGGAAGTCCGTCGTACGAGCAGAGCGAGAGGCCGTTGAGCTTCGCTGCGACGGACTGGAAGT
>JBJTOW010000468.1:0-2805 GCA_046074805.1 Planctomycetota bacterium
GAGTCAGATTTACGCATTGCTTGTTGGCATCAACGATTATCCGCGTCATGTTGGCAGACTTCATGGTTGCCGCAACGACGTGCAGCACCTCCACGACTACCTGTTGGACACCTGCGATCGCAGTCGGCTTCACGTCGAAACTCTCCTGGATTCTGATGCGACTCGCCGCAATGTCATCGCTCAGATTCAAACGTACCTCGGCAGAGCGAGAAAGGACGACGTCGTCGTCTTCCATTATTCAGGGCACGGCGCCCGTTCCAGGTCGGCCTCACAGTTTCGGCAGTTCTTTCCAGATGGCTGGGACGAAGGACTCGTGTGCCACGATAGCCGGGATCCGGGTGGTTTTGATCTGGCAGACAAGGAGTTAGCCATGTTGCTGGCGGAAGTTGCCAGGAACGATCCACATCTGACCGTCATTTTCGATTGCTGCCATTCCGGATCGGCCACGCGGAATGCTGACGATTTTACCCAGCTCAAAGCGAGGCATACCCACGAGGTACTTGAAGAGCGGCCGCTGGAGAGCTACCTGGACGGCTACTACACGAAGCTTGACAACCAAGGAACACCACTTCAAATCCCGGCCAGCCGTCACATCCTGCTCGCCGCTTGCCAGCGAGTTCAAAAGGCATGGGAAGGCAAAGACCATTGCGGCGTATTTACTAGCACGCTGCTCGAAGTCTTGGGCAGGACGGGCTCTGACATTTCCTATGCCGACCTCTTTGTGTGCTGCCGAGCTGCCGTGCGTAAACGGGCCGACAATCAAGATCCACAGTTCGAGACCTACCGCGGATTTCCAGCCTATGCTGGATTTCTCGGCAATCGGTCAGCGCATGCTGCTCGCCGCTTCAGCGTGTATTTCGAAAACAACGGCTGGAGGGTCGATTGCGGCGCGCTCCACGGCCTGCCGAGCGATCCGGACAAGACGGTCGAACTGGCACTCTTCCCGGAATCCGACCAGTCGCGTGTGGTCGGACATGCCGCGACGACGCAAGTTGGGGCACAGAAAAGCGACCTGCAACTGATCGACTTCAAAGCAGACTCGGCGACCCGTTTTCAGGCCGAGATTACGACACTGCCCGTACCGCCATTAGTCGTGCATCTGGAAGGCGAAGCGGAGGGCAGAGAGTTGTTCGAAATGACATTGACCGCGTCGGGCGATCGCTCATTTGGTGTTTCCCTGCTGACCGACTCGCCGGAAGCAACTCGATACACGCTGTCCGCCGAAAACGGCCATTACCTGTTGAAGCACCGCGAGACGGACCGGTTGATTCAAGGTGCGAAGGGCTACACCCAGCAGGCCGCGGAGTACATGTTCGCGATTCTGAAACAGGTCGCCGCCTGGGAGCGAGCCGTCGTTTTGCAGAATCACTCGACACGGATGAATCCGGACGACGTGCCGTTCCAGTTCTGCGAATTGCTTGGCGACGACCATGCCGAACAGTATGCCTACCCACACGGCGAGATCACCCTCGACATCAGAAAAGAGAACGGCAAGTGGCAAGTCGTCAGAGGAGCACTGAAGGCCTGCAATCTCACACCGCAACCGCTGTACCTGCTGCTGGTCCACTTTGCAGACGATTATGGAATGCAGGTGCTGTACAACGAGCGCGTGGAGCCCACGGATTCGGATTTCACGATCACGCTCGACGGCAACGCTGCCTTCAACCTGTCGTTGGATGACAACGAGGGCGACGAAGCGATTCACACATTTAAACTGATCGTGAGCACCGAAAAAGTTGACGATTTCCTGCTGGGGCAGGAACCGTTGGAACTCGGCCGGATCTTCGACCCGCGGACAACGCGGAGCACCAGGGGATTAACGTTCGGCCCGCCCCGTAAGAAACTCGTTCACGAAAACGAATGGTTCACCAGGGACCTGCACGTCAAGCTCGTCCGGCAACTTGATCGGGTCACGACGAAGGATACGACACTGGCTGGTGGCAAGATCAAGATCAAGGGCCACCCGTCGTTGCAGGCCGGCATCAGCCTGAGCGCCGCCAAGACAGCCACGCGCAGCGCGGGAACCGCTCCGGACATCTACCGCGCCCTGGAGCGGCAGGGCATGCAACTACTGAACTTCTCCGGCACACGCGGCGACAACGAGAGCATCCTGGAGCTGACCGACATTCAGAACTCCGATGCCCTCGCGCAAGACCCGTTGGAAATCGAACTGGACGTAGACCTGGCGGCGGGCGAATTCATTCTGCCGTTGACATTCGACGGCGAGCACCTGCTGCTGACGGGCGATCCGTGGCAGGACGAACAAGGACGGACGCACGTCCGGATCGAGCATATCCCCGAAGTCCCGGACAATCGCCGTAGCCTGGGCCGGGCCTTGAAAATGTACTTCCTCAAGACGTACCTCGGGCAAGAGAACGTCAATCGGCTGTGCTGGATCGAGTACAAGTCTGGCGGGTCGTTCGAACGGCATCGCAGCGGCGTGGCCGAAAGGGTCGCGGTAGCCAGGAACGTATTGCTTCTGATTCATGGCATCATCGGCAACACAGACGGAATCGTGCAGGGATTGAAGTTGGCCAGGAACGCGGAGGGCGAGACGGTCGATCAGAAGTTCGACCTCGTGCTGACCTACGATTACGAGAACCTCAGCACGCCGATCGCCGAGACCGCCGCCAGGCTAAAACAGCAACTTGCCGACGCCGGACTGCGCGAAGGCGACGACAAGCGGTTGACGTTGTTCGTTCATTCAATGGGCGGCCTGGTATCGCGGTGGTTCATCGAGCGGGAAGGCGGCAACCGAGTGGTCGATCATCTGGTCATGTTCGGCACGCCGAACAATGGTTCGCC
>JBJTOW010000469.1:0-4125 GCA_046074805.1 Planctomycetota bacterium
CCATGGTGGACGGATTGATGTCCAGAGCGCCGTCGGGCTCGGAACAAAGTTCACGCTTGAGTTTCCTTTGCTGGCCCGCTTGGGTGTCGAACACGAAGCCGAGCGTCCTGGGGCGTTGTCCGATGAGCACGATTTCCAACCCGAGGAGACTCGCTAATGAGCCGCGTGTGTTCACCGATGTTTTTGCGAGTGACTGGGACGCATCGCTGGCTGATTGTCGCCGCGGTGCTGGCGTGGATCGCGCTGTTGAGCGGGCGGCCGGCGGCGAGTTCCGCGCAGGAAAAGCCGGCCATTGAAAAACCGGCCGTTGAAAAACCGGCCGTTGTAAAGCCGGCTGTTGAAAAGCCGGCCGCGGTCAATTCGGTGGACGCGAAACCTGCGTTGAAAGAGTTGAAAGCTGGTGCGGCGACGAGCAACATTACGCCATTTCTGGGCGGGGAGGTGGTGGGTGGTTTTCATCCTTACCCAGCGCAGCACATTCACGACGAACTGCATGCCCGCTGCCTGGTGATCGACAATGGCGACCAGCGAGTGGCCTTTGTGGTGCTTGACCTCCTGGGCGCCGATCGCCTGCTGTTCGACGACGCGCGGCGGCGCGTCACCGAGGCCACAGGTATTCCTGGCGAGTGTGTGATGATGTCGACCACGCACACGCATTCGGCGACCACCGCGTTGGGGCAGAAACGCGGGTTGCCGCAGACGGAGCTTGACGAGTATCAGACGTTCGTTTCCCGTCGGATCGCGGATGGCGTGCGGCGAGCGGTCAACAATTTGGCGCCGGCGCAGGTGGGATGGGCGGCGGGGCGCGAGCCGCGCGAGGTGTTCAATCGCCGCTGGTTCATGAAGCCGGGGACGGTGCCGGTCAATCCATTTGGCGAGACTACGGACCGGGTGAAGATGAATCCACCTCGGGCCAGCAAGGATTTGATTGAGCCGTCCGGCCCGACCGATCCCGAGGTTTGGCTGATCGCCGCTCGCACATTGGACGGCCGCCCGATCGGGCTTGTTGCGAACTACTCGCTGCATTACGTGGGCGGTGTTCGTGGGGCTGATGTTTCGGCCGATTACTTCGCCTTGTTTGCGGACAGCATGACGCGTCTGTTGGGGGCCGAGCGGCAGCAACCGCCGTTCGTGGCAATGATGGGGAATGGCACGAGCGGCAACATCAACAACATCGATTTCAGCCAGCCGGGCGAGGCGCGCAAGCCGTACGAGCGAATGGCCGAGGTAGCCGACAACGTAGCGGCGGCCGCCATGGAGGCGTATCGCGGAATGCAGTGGCGGGATTGGGTGCCGCTTGCCGGGCGTTTGGAATCGCTCTCGGTGGCCGTTCGCCGCCCCACTCCCGAGCAACTGGAACGCGCCCGCGACATTCTCCGCCGCCGCGTCAATCCCGAGTTGAAAGCGACGCTGGAGGAGGTGTACGCGGACCGAACGGTGAAGATGAATCAATGGCCGGAGCGGATCGACTTGCCGCTGCAGGTGGTTCGAGTGGGCGGGATTGCCGTGGCAGGCATTCCGAACGAGGTGTTCGTGGAGATTGGTTTGGAATACAAGTCGCGGAGTCCGATTCGGCCATGTTTCATCATGAGTATGGCGAACGGCTACTATGGCTATCTCCCCACGCCCGAGCATCATCGATTGGGAGGCTATGAGACTTGGCTGGGAACGAATCGAGTGGAGTTCGACGCTTCCACGAAGATCCTGGCGAAGTTGCTCGAAATGACGGCCACGCTTGCCGATCTGCGGTAAGTCTGGATGTCGCGGCGCCCTTTGGAGTGCGGCGCCTTCGGGCGCCGCTTTTTCCGGATCAAACGTCACTCGACGACAAAAGATTCGAAGTTACTTACTGTCAGAGCAGCCCACCGTTCGGGCGGCGGTTGGCTGGCGAGCGTTAATCGTCGGCGCGAAAGTGGGAAAGCGGTCCTACGGGCGCCGCACTCCAAACACGCGGCACTTGATTTCGCGTGAGCACTTGGGCAGTGCGGCCTTTATGATTCCAGGCTACCAGGCGGCTTCGAGCTGGCCGACAATTTGACGAGCTAGGCCCTCAAGGGCCGATTGCTGCTGCGTCGCCATCGACTGGCCCGCCTCGGCGATCAATCCGGTCGTCTGCGAAATCCCCAAAAACGCGCTCGGCATCGGGATCTCCGCTCGCTGGATCAACGGCTGGCCAAAACGGTCGACCCAGTCCACTTGAACCACAAACGTCAGTCGCAAGTCCCGCGGCTCGTCGGTCCGCGTCTCAATCGACAGATCCTTGCGATCCGAAATCAACTGGCAACGCAGCACACTCTCCGCCGTCGCCGGATCCCCAACCACCTTATACGGCGTGGTCATCTCTATCTGTTTCACCACCGCCTCGGTCAATCGCTCGCCAAGATTCCGCCGAAATGATGACGACTCGATCAACGGCACATGGACCGTCCGTAAATCGTTGCGATAGAGGCTTCTCGCTCCCATCCTATAACCAGCGCACCCCGTGGCTACCCCAAAAATCACCAGGATCGCTACCAACAAGCCACCCCGCCGCCTACCACGAACGAAAACCCGCGAGGCCACCAAACGCGAAGCCACCGTGGATGCAGCCACCCAGGACCGCGCCCGCCACGCCAACGCTCGGTCCAACGCGGTCGCGATCACATGCGGGCAGCCAGCCATCAGCGGGACTTCCCCGAGGTTTCCACGACGTCGGGACTGAAGAGCGGTTTGGCGATCTCCCGTTTCGGGAACATTTCCACCAGCCATTCCAGTTTTTGCGGCGGGACTGGCGGATCGCTCGTATGAGCCGCGATTCGCTCCCGGGCGTCGTCGGCGAACGGCGTGTCGTTGTACTCGCGGGCCACCTGGTCCAAGTAGAACGCGGAAGCGCGATACTCTTGACGCAACTCGTGGTAGCGGCCCATCGTCCACAGGCGTTCGGACTTCTTGAAGCGGATTTCCGCCAGCACTCGCTTCAAATAATCCTCCTCGGCCGAGGCTTGCTTGGGAAATTGGCGCCGAGTTTGTTTCAGCAATTGCTCGGCCTGCTCCAGCGGATCCCCCGAGTAATCCGGACCTTCGTAGCAAAGCAGTTTGGTCTTAAGCCCCAGGAAGTGGGCGGTGAACTGGTGTTCGCTGCTGGGAAACGTCTTTCGCAAATCGGTGTAGAACTGGTCGGCCTTCTCATAATCGCCCTGCGCGAAATAGGCGTTGGCGGCGGCCAGCGTGGCGTCGTCGCTCAGCTTGCCCGTCGGGTCATCGATCCGGATCTTGTCAAACACTCGGTACGCGTTCCCGCGAGTGTCGCGCCACGGAAAACGGTGGTCGAAGAAGTTGACGGAGGCGAAGTTCTGCGGGTCGCGCTTGTCGAAATCCAGCCAGTACTGAGCGATCGTGAAACGGCGGGCGTCGATGACGTCCATGTGCCGCGTATTGGGATGCTGTTTGATCAGCAACTCATACTGGGCGTTCGCTTTCGCGTACTGGTCGGAAAAAAAGTAGCTTTCGCCAGCTAGGAAGCGGGCGTCCTCATCGAGCAACGAATTGGGCCAGTTGTCCGCCGCCTTCACATACAGGTTGGCCGCCTGTTCGAACTTTTGGCCACGCTCGTCCCCGTTGGCGGCCAGCGCCTCGGCGTACACCGCCTCCGCCTCGATGAACTTCTCGCGGGCCACGGCTGTACTTGGGCCATACCCTAGCTGGTCTTTCGTCTTCGCGTAGATATAGGTGGGCTTGAGCACGTCAAACCCGTCCGCTTTGGGTTTTTCCAGCGGATCGTATTCGTCGCGATACCGTTGCTCAACGTAGCTCGCGCGGCGGACCCCGTCGGAGTCACGATCGCTCGACGCCGCGGCGTTGCCGGGTCCGCCCGCACCGGACGAACCGGCGTTGGCGGCGCGAGCGCCCCCATCGTCAGCCGTCATCGGGCCCGCATTGGGCGACAAAAGCCGACCTAGTCCCAACGGATAGGAATTGTAGGAACGGTCTGAAAATCGCGTGCAGCCGGTCGCGAGCACCGCCACGACCGCCAACCCCAAGGCACCGGCGGTCAACCACCGGCTGGACTGCGACCTGGCAATCACGAGCGAAACCGCATCCAAATCGCCGACTGCCGCATCGCCGACTGCCGCATCGCCGACTGCC
>JBJTOW010000470.1:0-3068 GCA_046074805.1 Planctomycetota bacterium
GGCACGGGCAGGCCAAATTCGTCGCCAAACTGGGCAAACTTATCGTTCCCGAACGGGGCCGGCGTGAAGACAACGCCAGTCGGGGAATTCAATCGATCGAGAATCGTTTGACCTTGCCCAACGATTCCTCCTCGACCAACCGCCGTTCCACCCGAGAGGAGCAGGTACCATTCAGCGGATTCCGAGGGGGCGACACCAGCCCGGTCCGGGACCCACAGCCCCAGGTCGGTGATACCATCGCCGTCAAAATCACCTGCCACAGGCCGTTCGCGCACGCTGGCGAAGCCAAAGGCGAAGATCCTGTCGGCGGTACCGTCAATCGGGCCGAGAGTGCTCAGGTTCAGATAGAACTTGTCGTCGGCCCAGGATCCCAAATCATCAATACCGTCGTTATCGAAGTCGCCGACTATAGGCAGACCGATCATGTTGGTCCCCGGCAACTTCGTTTCGACCACAAAGTTGTGGCCGATCTTATCGAGCAACCAAGTCGTGCCAACCTTCAGTGCGACTTCATCGCCATTGGCCGCATTGCCGTCAAAATTGCCAGCGACCGGCATACCACCGATGTTTGTGACGCCGGCAAAGAGTGGCTGGATGACATTGACATCGGAGGCATTCACAACGCCATCGTTATTGACGTCGATGATCCAACGATAACTGGTCCCAACCATGCCATAGGCGGCTAGCTTGTCAAAGCCGTCGGCGATGCCGGCGGGAGCCTTGACGAAATTGCCTGCGAAGATGTTGTCGCTGGTGAAGCCCATTTGGTAAGTGATGTCGCGATGGGTAGCATCTGTGTTTGTGGGGTCGAACGAGTAATTGCCATTCGTATCGACGTATACACTCCCCGACGCATAGGCACCCAGTTCCACTCGGGTATCGATCGTGAAGCGAGCCACGAAGTTGCCGCCAGCTTTCGTGTTGCCGCTTGGCAAGATGGGGCCGCCGTTCGGTTCGGCTGCATTGCTTTCGCCATCGAGCTTGTTGCCCGCCGGATCGAGCAGGGTGTCGTTGATGGTCAGCGTGAACCGGTCGTCCGGCAACGGCATAGCAAACACGAGCCGCACCTGGGCGGTCGCCAGTTCGCCAACGCCCGGAGGCTGATTTGTGCCAGGTTCAATGGTAATCGACGAGATCGCGATGACGCCCGATGCATCACCCCTCAGCACGTAGGTGCCAGGTGTCGTTGCCGTAATGGGATCAAGAGCCGGGTAGACGAAGCCGGGGGCTCGCTGCGGAAGATCCCGGAAGCTGATAAGCAGGCTGTTGGTGAGGGGCGTTGGTCGGATCGCGTTGTCGGCATCCTTGGAATTGAACAGGTTATACGTTGTCGACGGAACAGAATTGACCTGGACGTTGGTGACTTGTGGACCAAACAGGTCGGCGTTGGCAACTCCCGGATTTACCGAACAAACTCCGTCAAGACTGTCGAAGTCGTACAGGTTGATGGAATTCGGTGTCGTACCACGAACCCGCACAAAGATGCGATTGAACTGGGGGAAGGCCGGGGCATCGGTCGCCCCGAACGTCGCTGTTTTGCTGTTACCAGCGGGGTTCACTATGCCACTGGTGATCAGATTGCCGTTGGCGTCGTAGATGTCGAGGGACAGATCGCCATCTCCTGGTAGGCCTGGTCGGCCGTTCGCCAAGTTTGCGATCTTGTCAAACAGGATCTTCACGGCAAAGGTGCCGGTGGCTGGTGGACGGAATTCATACCAGTCCTCGTCCCCGTTCACTTCGAAGGGGGTTGTAATCGCGCCCGGATCGATGCTGGGACTGGTGGATTTCTGGCCCACGCGCGCCAACTGCCCCGCATTGAGACGACTCTCATTGGACTCGAATGGGTCCGAGGAGAAAATGACAATCCGGCCGCTACCATCCGTACCTGTTCCACCGGTGATGGAGTTCAGCGGAGTGATGTCCACTCGCTTTGTGTTTTTGTAAACAACCGGATTGAAGCGGCCGATGGTGATCGAGCCGGAGCGGCCGTCGGGGCCTTGCCGCTGAATGTTGAGATCGCCCAGGCCGAGGTCCTGAACGATCAGGCGGGCGTTGGCGTCGCCAGCGTCCACGTCGAAGCGATTGCTGGCGGCAGGGTTCGAGGTTTGCAGGTTGTCCAGGACGCCGATGCGGATCAGGTCGTCGCCGCTTAGGGTGTTGATGCCGATGATCTCGGAGCCGTTGGCTGTGTGGGTGAGGCCGTTCACCGTTGTGCTGACGGTAGCCGCGGCGGTTTGTTGAGAGTCGATCACATCATTTGTGGTCGTGCCGTTGTAGACCACGCGGTCCGAACCCTGACCGCCGTTGACGATGACGCCGCCAGCGCCGCTGAAGTCGAAGTCCGGGCTGAGCAGTGCGCGGAAGGAGCCGGTGCCGTCGGAGTTGATGGTCGCCACATCGCTGCCAGTCGTGCCGTTGATGGTCAGCGGATCGTTACCCCCCAGGCCCTGGTAGACGATCTGTTCCACGCCACCCGACGACGATGGCAAGCCACTCACCGGGGAGATGAACGGAGCGATAGTGATCATTGACGATAGCGTCGCGACGTTGATAGTCGCGGTGCCGATGTCGGTTGGCGTAAAGCTGACGGTCTGGGTGCCTGGAGTTTCCAGTTCGAACACGTCCCCTTGCTGGCCAACGCCGGTTGGCCCGGCTGGCTGGCCGCCCGCGAGGAACAGATCCACGTCCCAGACGGCGTCATTCGGGGCCGGCGTCCGCAGGACGATGTCGTCGTCTCCACCCAGGGCATCAATAAAGAGTGTCGGGGTGTTGAGGAACAGGATGCTCGGTCCGGTGCTCAGGCTAACAGTGAAGTCCTGCACGCCGTCGGCGCCCGCGTGGGTAGAACTGTCGCGTGCGATGATGGTGATGTCGTCGTCGCCGTTGGTGCCCAGGATGACACCCGGGCCGCCCGTGACGGAGACCTCCTCGATGTGGCCAATCTGCTCTTCGATCCCACTCCAGGCAACGACGACCTCCAGCTCGTCGGCCTCGTTGACATGGTCATCGACACCGACAATTACGTCGGCCTGACCCTCAACGGTCGCGATGGGAACGACACCTTCAAC
>JBJTOW010000471.1:0-3265 GCA_046074805.1 Planctomycetota bacterium
CGCACGGGCAACTTAAATCGGCCGAGTCAAAGCGGCGCCCGAGGGCGCCGCACTCCAAATTTGGAGTGCGGGGCCGAAGGCACCGCTTTTCCATTCCCCACGGACGCCGACTCATCGACGCGAACAACCGCCGAGCGAAAACACGCGGCAACGGCGATCGCACGGGCAACTTAAATCGGCCGAGTCAAAGCGGCGCCCGAGGGCGCCGCACTCCAAATTTGGAGTGCGGGGCCGAAGGCACCGCTTTTCCATTCCCCAAGGTTTTGCACTACCGCAAACCCTGAAGGAGCGGTCGCTCACAACCGATGACGCCACGAAACGTCGATGGCTCGAAATCGTGTTCTAACTGTGCTCTCTGCAACGCAACCTTTGGCCTCGAGCGATGTCATAGCCAAAAATTGGAAAGAAAACTCGGTCAAACGCCCGAGGTCCCGCGCAAAACGAGCTTTGCGACGGACCAGGAAGTCCACTGTATGGCAGAAAAGTTCAATGTCAAAAATTGCGATTCGAGTTGCAGTAGTTAGCTCGTTAGCTCTTAGATCCTAGCCGTGAACGGCTACCGCCCTTCCAAGTGCTCGTAGAAGGGCGGTTTCCAGACAAAAGCGGAGAGGCAGGGATTCGAACCCTGGGTCAGGTTACCCCGACTCTGGTTTTCAAAACCAGTGCATTAGACCGCTCTGCCACCTCTCCCATGAGCCGAAGTCTACCCGCCCGGCAGTTTCGGGCAAGAGCACCCGCCAGTATCGTCGCTCGGCGAGGGCGAAGTGGGCTCGCGGCGAAATCCCGGACGGCCGCCTACGCTCGCCCAGTGGGCGCAGACCTCACCGAGGATCGTCGTCAGCGTCTCCCGCATCTCGGCCGGTTCGTCAGCCAACCAGTCGCCTGCATCCACCACTCGAATTTCGCGGTCCGAGGGCAACCACGACAAGTCCCGCAAGCATTCCTCGAAGGCGTCCCAGTTCCACCCAAAATACGCGGGAAAGCTCAACAACCGCGAGAAACGCTCGAACAATTCCGAGCGTGTTCGCACTCCGGCATCTAACACAATCGTGATGGCCGGGACTGCGTCGATCGTGGACGGGACAAGTGAATCGTTCGCGAGCGCGCGAGCGGCGGCGATGTCGACCGTTAACTGGGCGCGCAACGCATCAATGCCGGCGAACGGGCGGATCGTGCGAATCCGATCAAGCCACTCGACCTCCAGTCTTCGCCCGTACAGATCGCCCGCGAAATCCAAAAGATGGACTTCGACGACCGACTGAGCAACTTGAAAAGTGGGAATCGGGCCCAAATGGATCGCTGCCCCGTAACAGGAGCCATCGACATAAGCTCGTCCTGCGTAAACTCCGGGGCTCGGCAAGACCTGTTCGACACCAGCCAGATTCGCGGTGGGAAAGCCGATCTTCGCGCCACGGGCCGCGCCATGCACAACTTCGCCACGAATGCGATGAGGCCGACCGAGCAGCCGACGGGCGCCCACGACATCGCCCAGTTGCACAAGTTGCCGCACCCGACTGCTGGAAACCCATTCGCCGTCGCACTGTTGCGGTGGCACAATCTCCAGTTCGATGCCCCGACCTTCGCATAGTTCATTGAGCCGCGCGATGTCGCCGCCCCGACTCCGCCCAAAGAGAAAGTTGGGGCCTTCCACCATGCCCCGCGCCGCGATGCTCCGGCAGACGATCCGCTCGAAGAACTCGTCCGCCGTCAACGCTAACAGTTCAGCATCCGTCGGATAGACAACCAAAGTATCCAATCCGAGCGCCGCCAGCAGTTCAGCCTTGCGGTCGAGCCACGTTAACGTGGCGGCTGGGCTTCCGGCCGCAAGAGCGCCGCGGGTGGCGGATCGAAAGTGAACGCCACGGCCGGGCCGCCCAGCCGTTCCGCCAACGCCCGCAACCGACCGATGATCTCGGCGTGCCCCGTGTGAACTCCGTCGAAGTTGCCGATCGTCAACGCCCCGCCCCGCAGATCGGCGGGAAAGTCGGCTGGGTCGAGTATCCGTTGTCGAAGTTGTCTCACTGCTTGGTCCTGGGGCGAATCAAAGGCTGCGCGGGGCACCGGCTGATTGTTCCTCCGAGCCGCCACGGATCGCTGACGGCAAGAAGCGTAACAAATCGCTCGCGATCAGGGAAACCTCGCCCAGACAAGCCGCCGCGTGGTCGCCCGCCAGCCCGTGCCAGTAAGTGGCCAAACAAGCGGCCGCCAACCACCGGTTGCCCGCTTCAAACACGAGCGGCTGGGCGAGCAAGGCGGCGGGGATGCCGGTGAGCACATCCCCTGAACCGCCTGTCGCCATGCCCGGGTTGCCCGTGCGATTGAGATAGGCGAACCGTCCGTCGGTGACGCACGTGTTGGCCCCCTTGAGCACCACCACGGTCTCACTTTGTTTCGCTAGCTCGATGGCCTGCCGCTGCTGCTCGTCCCGCGACGCGGCGGAACCGCCCCATAATCGCCGGAATTCGCCCGGATGTGGCGTGAGCACCCGAGGACCGGCACCAGCCGCCGCTCGTCGAGCCGCGCTTTCGCGAAACGTCCCAGACGACGCCAAAGCGTTGAGCGCGTCGGCATCGACAACAAGCGGCGGTCGGGCAGTCAGAAACAGCCAGTCCACCAATTCCACCAGCGACTCGGAGCGGCCCAGTCCCGGTCCGATCGCCACACTGGTAGCCTCGTCAACCAACTCGCCAAGCTGTTCCCGCGCCGCGAGGCTCAACCGGCCCCGCGAATCCTCCGCCAGCGGCACCGTCATGTAGGAAGGTTCGTAGGCGGCGACGATAGGCAGGCAGGACGCGGGAACGGCGAGCTTCATCAAGCCGGCGCCACTTCGCAACGCGGCCATGCCCGCTAAGCCAGCCGCGCCCGCCATTCCGACCGACCCGCCGATCACGAGCACGCGACCGTAGTCGCCCTTGTGGCCGTCCCGCTGTCGTGCTGGCAGCGTAGGAGGTTGCGTGATCCACACAGGAATGTCGACATCCGCCGCGAACTGGTCCGCTGCTTCGCTCATCATGCGGGCTTTCGCTTGCCGCGCGCGATCATGCCAGCGACATATCCGCCCTTGAACCCCGCGTCGATATTCACGACGACCACGTTGGACGAGCAACTGTTCAACATGCTGAGCAACGCCGACAGGCCCTGGAAGTTGGCTCCATAGCCAACACTGGTTGGCACGCCAACCACTGGGCAATCGACATAGCCTCCGACCACGCTTGGCAACGCTCCTTCCATGCCCGCCACGACCACGACCGCGTCGGCGTCGCGA
>JBJTOW010000472.1:0-11611 GCA_046074805.1 Planctomycetota bacterium
CGACCCGCCGACCTTTCCGGTCCCAGGGATTATTCGGCCAATACCGAGGCAGTCGTCCAATCAATTTTCCGTTGGCGGAAAGGGAATGGCGGACCGGTTCAAGCGGCCGGTTCCGCTGACGTACGGGCAACCTCCCAGCAGGAACCGCAATGGCAGGTCGGCGGCGGAAGTCACCCCAATGCGTGGCGAGCAGAGAGCCGGTTCGCCCGGCCGCTGGCCCGCAGCGAGCCACAAGCGTTGGCCCCGGCATAGGTTCCAGCCATCCAAACGGCGGTCGATCGCGAGCGCCTCGCAGCACCGCGCCGGTCCTCGGGCCAGATCAAGCGTGCGGGAGAGTCCCCGACGGGCCTCCATCACCGCGATGCCTTCGAGCGGTTCGATCGCCCTGACAAGCACTGCGGATGGAGTTCCACGTGGTTCCGTCACAACATTGAAACACCAGCGGGAATGTATCGCGTAGACGTAAGCGGTCCCGGGACCCGCGAACATCGAAGCGTTTTTTCGAGTTCGTCCGCGAGCGGCGTGGCAAGCGGCGTCGTCCCGCGACAGGTAGGCTTCGGTTTCCACGATCCGGCCGTGTTGCCGCCCCTCGCGAGTAACTCGAATCAAGCAGGCCCCAAGCAATTCACGGGCGACCGTGGCCGGGTCGCGGTCGAAAAACGCGGCTGGTAAAGGTGCCCCGAACGCCGACAGATCGCCCACCTGTTCGTCGAATTCGTTCGGGGGAACAGGGAAACTGCGCGGACGAGGGCGCCATGGCTGGCTGGATTGGGCCACATTCACACCTGTTAAAGGCCGAAAAGTTTCGCTCGCACACGCGTGGCCCATTGAAAACCTGTTGTTTTCGGACGTTCGGGCCGTGGAACTGAAATGATATTGTCTGGATTCGGCCAGATTTCCTATACTCCCGCCGCTCGACAAATTGCCCTGGGGAGGAGGACCACGCGCGGAGCGAGTGGTTCGCCGGGGCGCGAGCGTCGCGGGCGTTGTCGCACCGCGTCCGACTCAAGACTCGGTGAATGGAGTTACCGAACATGACTGGCAAGGAAGCGGAGTCTTCGCATCGTCCGGCGGGACGGGGCGTTCGAGCGTTGTGGTGGGCGATTGGCCTGGGCGGCGTCGCGGCCTTGGCGTTGGCGATGAATTCCGCATGGCGGCCCGGAGCTGCGAAGGCTCAGGCCCCGCGCACGGCCAACGGTTCACCAGCGGCGGGTTCACCAGCGGCGGGTTCACAAGCGGCGGGTTCACCGTCCTACGGAAAGTCGGGGTCGGCCGCCACGCGGCAGCCTGTCGCCAATCCAGCGGCCGCGAATGCGGTCGGTTCGGCCAGCGCGGGTGCGAAGACCTCGGCCGGCCAGCGAGCCGGTCAGCCTACGACGGCGGCCGGTGCCGACAAGGAATTGGCGGTCGTGGCGATGGTCAACAACGAACAGATCACTCGGCAGGAACTCGCCCAGGCATGCCTGGAGCGTTACGGCCGCGAGGTCCTGGAGAGCATCGTCAACAAGCACTTGATCCATCAGGCGTGTTTGGCGAAGGGAGTGAAGATCACCGAGCAGGACGTCAACGACGAAGTGAAGCGCATCGCGGAGAAGTTCGGTTTGTCGACCGACCGCTGGTTGCAGTTGTTGGAAGAGGAACGCAATATCTCGCCGGGCGACTACCGTCGCGAAATCATTTGGCCGGCGTTGGCGCTGCGTGGACTGGCGAGCGACCAGATGGCGATCACCGCCGAGGAATTAAAGAAGGCGTTTGAAGCCGAATATGGCGAAAAGGTGCGGGTGCGGGTGATCTCGGTGAGCAGTCGGAGGAAGGCTGAGGAGCTGCATCGCAAAGCGGTCACCGCTCCCGAGGACTTCGGCGCGCTGGCGAAAGACAACTCGGAGGACTCCAGCGCGAGCGTGATGGGACTGGTGCCACCCGTTCGACGGCACGTGGGCGATGCGACCATCGAAAAGATGGCGTTTAGCCTCAAGAAGGGCGAGATTTCCCCAATCATCCCGATCGCGAATCAGCACCTCATCATGAAGTGCGAAGAGCACATGGAGGCGACCTACCTCGGCGGTCCGCAACTGAAGCAAGCCCAAGAGAAGCTGAAAGACCGCATCCGCGATCAGAAGACGCGGAGCGTTTCGGCCGAGCTCTTCAAGAAGCTCCAAGACCAAGCGCGAATCGATATTCTTTACGGCGATGCGGCGAAGCAGAAACAGCAGCCGGGCGTGGCCGCGGCGGTGAACGGCCAATCGATCACGGTCCGCCAATTGTCCGAGGAATGTATTACTCGGCACGGCATGACGGTGCTGGACGGCGAAATCAATCGCCGGATCCTGACGCAGGAGCTGAAGAAGCGG
Source organism: Planctomycetota bacterium (assembly GCA_046074805.1). Taxonomy (GTDB): domain Bacteria; phylum Planctomycetota; class Planctomycetia; order Pirellulales; family Pirellulaceae; genus CAIXSC01. Next base: position 2,352 of record JBJTOW010000472.1, read on the forward strand.
AAAAAGGCGGTCGACGACAACGACATCCAGGAAGAGGTGGCTCGCGCCGCGGACTCGTACGGCTATCTCAAACCGGATGGCTCGCCGGACATCGACGCTTGGCTCAAAAACATCACGGAGAAAGACGGCGCGACCGTTGATCTCTATGTGCGCGACGCCGTGTGGCCGAGCGCGGCTTTGAAAAAGCTGGCGGGCAGCAGCGTCACGATCACCGAAGACGATTTGCAACGCGGCTTTGAATCGAATTATGGCGAACGGGTTGAGGTGTTGGCGATTGTGCTGGGAAATCAGCGGCAAGCCCAGCAGGTCTGGGAAATGGCGCGTGACAATCCGACCAACAATTTCTTCGGCGAATTGGCCAGCCAATACTCAATCGAGCCTTCGTCGCGTTCCAACTTTGGCAAGGTGCCGCCGGTTCGCCGCCACGGTGGACAGCCACTGTTGGAGGAGACCGCGTTTCGGATGAAGCCCGGCGAGCTGTCCTCGATCGTGTCGATGAACGACAAATTCATCATCATGCGTTGCCTGGGACGGACGAAACCGGTGGTCACGGAATTCACTGAGGAAGTGCGGAAAGAACTCGTCAAGGATCTTGTGGAAAAGAAGAGCCGGTTGGCGATGTCGAAGGAATTCGACCGCTTGAAGGAGGTCGCGCAAGTCGACAACTTCATGGCGGGCACGACAACGTCGGGTAAACCGGTACGAGGCAACGGCACAGCCTCGCCGGCCGCTTTTGTGGCGCCGAGTAATCCGGCGGGCGGTGGTTCCGTCGGCGGCAAAACGTCTAGTGGCAATGTGGCTGGTGGCAATCCGGCCGCAGGCCCCGTACGCGCCGCCAACGGCACGGGCATGGCGGCTCCTCGAGCTGGTTCCGTGTCGCCCGCCAGCGCCACCGCTCCTGTTCGAGCGGCGACCGCTCCTAGCACGGCTCCCCGAACCACAACACAGCGCTAGCAACGCTCCGCGAACGGCCCCGCCCGTTTATAGTGGATAAACTTTTCGCTGCCGCGCGAAACCGCGCGGCAGCGTTGTTTTTGTGGGTAGGGCAGTGCCGCGAGCCATGCGCGACGAGCACCGTCCCAGCATTTTGGAAAAGCGGAAAGACAACGATGAGCGATCCTTTGTTCGCGGTGGCCGGGCAGGTGGGGTTGGTGAGCGGTGGGAGTCGTGGGATCGGGCGGGCGATTGCCCAGGGATTCGCGGAGCGGGGGGCGCGCGTGGTGATCTCCAGCCGCGACGCCGCCAATCTCAAGAAGGCGGCGGACGAGATGTCCTCGCTTGCGGCGGCCGCCCCGCCCGCGCTGCGAGGCGACGCGGCGGCCGGCTCGGTCGACGCGATCGCGGCCGATGTCGCGAAATCGGCGGACATCGAACGGCTGGTCCAAGAGACGCTCGCCGCCCACGGACGGATTGACACGCTGGTCAACGTTGCTGGCGTCAACCGCCGCAAGCCCGCATTGGAACTGACCGAAGACGACTACGACTTCATTCTCGATATCAATCTCAAGGGCGCGTTTCTGCTGTCGCGAGCAGTAGGACGACACATGGTTGACCGGCGCGCCGGAAATCAAATCAACATCGCCTCGCTGAATACCGACAGGCCGTTGAAAAACGTGTTGCCTTACGCGGTGAGCAAAGCGGGTATCGCCCACATGACCCGCGCGCTGGCGGTGGAATGGGGGCCTGCGGGAATCCGCGTCAACGCGATCGCGCCCGGCTTCGTCTTGACCGACTTAACACGAAAGCTGTGGTCGGAACCCACCATGCAGTCTTGGGGCTTCGCGAACACGCCTCTACAACGGCTGGGGCAACCGGACGACATGGTTGGCGCCGCTTTGTTCTTGGCGTCGTCCGGGGCCAGCTTCATGACCGGCCAAACCATCTACGTCGATGGCGGCTTCACCGCCGGTTGGAATTGGCCCATCCCGCAGGGCGGCGGCCAATAGCCGGCGGCGTCCGATAGCCGGCGGCGTCCGATAGCCGGGCATTCCCCAGGCGGGCGACGCCACAACGGGAACTCCGCAATGGATCCACCCTAGTCCGGGCGATGGCCGACACCGGGTAATCGTCGGACTAGGCAGTCGTCGGAATACGTAATCAGCCGGTTACCCAGTTGTCCGGCCGAGTACAATGCGCGGTCTGGAAAACCGAACGGGAGTCTCACCAACCGCGGACCGACGCTCCGCAGTGGACGTTTTTCAGGGAGGCATTATGGCCAGTCCGCTGTCAGGTGAAACACGGCTATCGAGCGATCCCATGACGTCTGGCGATGGGCCGCAAAACGCCCCTGGAAATGAGCCACGAGCGGGTCGCACAGTTTCGGAAGCGAATGCCGGGGTGAGGATCGCTAGCGCGGCGGCGCCTGCCCGCATGGACGACTCAGAGGCTTTGCTGGCCGCCATGGCGAACTCGCGGGCCTTTCCCGACGCTCCGCCCGCCGACCTCGCGAATCACGCGCGCTATCGCATCGTCCGGCAAGTTGGCGTCGGCGGCATGGGGGTGGTTTATCAGGCGGAGCATCGCTTGATGGAACGTCCCGTCGCGTTGAAGGTCATCAGCCAATCGCTTGTGAACGACGCCCAGGCCGTTGAGCGGTTTCGGATGGAAGTGAAGGCGGCCGCTAAGCTCTCGCACCCCAACATTGTCACGGCGTTCGACGCCGAACAGGCGGGCAATCTGCATTTTTTGGTGATGGAGTACGTCGACGGGTTGAGCCTATCGCGGCAGGTGGAACTGCGAGGCCCACTGCCGCTGCAGTTCGCTTGCGGATTTATTCGCCAAGCGGCCCTTGGTTTACAACATGCCTTCGAAAAGGGGATGGTGCATCGCGACATCAAGCCGCAAAACCTGATGGTCACGCGAGCGGGCCGCGTCAAGATCCTTGACTTTGGCTTGGCGCGGTTGGCTCGGGACAAGGTCGAGCCTGGCGGTGTGCGAAGCGGGCCGACCGCGGTGGACGCCACGGCGGGAAAGGGGGAACATGCCGGTTCCGCCGCCGATCCTGAAGCGACGCTCGCCATGTTGGCCCACCAAGCAGCCAGCCTCTATGGATCATCTCCCAACAGCGCAGAAGGCGGCCTGACGGCGGCCGGTTCCACGATTGGCACGCCGGATTACATCGCCCCTGAGCAAATCGCCAATTCACGGGCGGCTGATATTCGGTCGGATATCTATAGTCTGGGTGGCACCTTTTACTTTTTGCTCACCGGAGTCCCTCCGTTTCCCGGAGGTTCGATCGTCGACAAGTTGATCGCGCACCATCAACGGACGCCGCGGTCGGTGAATGAACTGCGGCCCGACATTCCGCCCGAGGTCGCCGCGATCGTCGCCCGGATGCTCGCCAAAGAGCCGCGCAACCGATTTCAAACTCCGGCCGAACTGGCGCAAGCGTTGCAGCCGTTCAGCCGATCGCCAGCGTCCGGCGCCACGACGCTACGCGCCGCGAACGGCGTTTCCGAGTCCGCCGCGGCGACCCCAAGCCAGCCACAAGAGAGCGAAGCGGCTGCCCGGCAAGACCCATCGGCCAGTCGGGGGCGTGGCGCGACAGGAACCGCGAAGGACGCGAAGACGACTCGCCCGTCGCTCGGCGGTCCTGCGACGGGCGGCCCGACGATCGGCAACGCACTCACGGCAAAAGCGATTGCTGGCAACTCGCCGGTTGGCGGAGCCGCGATGGACGGTGGGGCAGTGAACGCCGGTGTGGCCGGCCCCGGGGCGCCATGGGACGCGGCCGCCGGCTTTGACTTCGCGGGCTCAGGCGAACCACCGTTTGATTTCGGCGCGTGGACGCCTGGGTTACCCGCCGTCGCCTCGCCCATGTCAACCGGCGCCAACAACTATGCTCGGCGACGTTCCGGTCGCAGGCGATTCAGTGATTGGGTAAGCCAACCGTTCGACAACCGCACCTTGATGTGGCTTGGCGGCATCGGCGGCGCCGCCGTGGCCAGTTTAGTCCTTTTGATCGCGCTCTCTTCTTGGCGCCCTTTCGACAAAGCTCCAGCCCAGTCGAAAGCCCCGGCTTCCGCTGCGTCGAATAGCGCCTCCGCTTCGTCCATCATCAACGATGCTTCGGCTTCAAGCGATCCAGCAGGCGGAGATCGACGGGGGCAGTTTCCGCCTCTTCGTCCGCGACCTCCCGGCGCACGGCCTCTTGGCGGTCCGGGGATACCTGTGGCCGGTGGAATACGTAGACCTCTCCGCAACATGCAGATCCTGGTGGTGATTCCCCACGAGAATTTGTACTACCCGGACTTTGGAAATGTGATGCGCGCTCTCGACAAGAAGTCGCTCAGTTCGCGGGTGGCGGTGGCGTCATCGGTCGCTCGTCCGGCGATCCCAGAGGCCAGCTTTCGAGCGGAATTTGCCGAGATTCCCGTGCGGCTAACCTTGGCGGAGGCCGTTCCAAGCGACTACGACGCGGTGATTTTTACCGGCTCGAACCCGCTCCATTCCATGGAGTTTCTGGCGAACGGGTCGGCGTTTCCGGTCGCCGAGCGATTTGTGAAGGCGATGATCCGCGAGGGACGTTGCGTGGCGGGAATCTGCGGCGGAATCGCTGTCTTGGCTGACACGGGCGCCGTGCGCGGCCAGACCGTCGCCCACAATCCCTACGCCTTCGAAGCGGCCCAACCTGGCCATGGCATCGTCCATTGGGACCGATCACAACGCGTCGTCGTTCATTCGGAATCGCGAGTGGTAACGGCCACGGACGCGGCCGATGCCATGAAATTCGTCGAAGCCGTCCTCGGACAAGTCGCCCAACGCCGAGCGGGTCTGTGATCCATGTCGACCTAATCCGAGGATGCGAGGTCACGCCGCCTCGCGACTGTTCCAGGGGCGCGCGCTGAACCGACGGCGGGCGGCGAGCATTTCGAGTGATTGGGCCGAGCCATCAATGTGGATTAAATTTAGCGCCGGATTCATATAAGACACGGCGGTTGAAATGTTGCTCACAACATGCAGTAACGTATCGCATCGCGCCATGGCATAAGCGTCGCGGACAACTTCCCAGCCCATACGGGTGGACCATGCTGTCGCGTCGGCCGCAACCAAGTGTTGGATCATGTGCCCTTCAACGCGTTGCTCTTCACGCGAGAGGCTGGCGAACTGCTCGTCGTTTCGCCGCGTTGTCCGCCGCACGTCACGAAACACGAAGACGCGTTCCTGGAACCGATCTAAGAACTCGTCGACCGTCGCATCGCGGTCAGTGGCCAGGAAGATGCCCCAGTCGTTCGATGCCTCGGAAATTCCCTCTTGGCGGAGGATTGCGGAAATCATGTTTTCATAATCCGCCATTCCAGCGATTCTGTCGTTCGCCTGCTCGATGACGTGGCTGGGATGTTTTACATGAACCGCGATCATCAGCCGCCCGTCAAAGGGCGCGCAAAACTGGTCGACCTCCCGTTGCAGGTGCGGTAGCAAACGCACATGTTCCTGGAAATGCCGATGGTACTGCCGTCGAAAAGATTGAAACCAAGGTGCCCGATAGAGCACATCAGCGTGCTTGTAAGTCAGCAGTGGCTCGCGAACGGCGTTGCATTCATCCTTCGGATTAAGCGAATTAAGTTCCAGAAAATCGTTGCGATTCATCTCTTCGCGGGAAGCGCCGAACAACGGCTCGAAAAGAGAAAGCCATAGATTGCCATCCTCTGGCTTACCATAACAGAAACTCATCGGTGACCGTCCGGCGAGTCGCTTAAGCAAGCCCGTGACTCGCCAATCCGGAAAGACGCCGACGCACCGTGGATCTTGCGAATCCCATACGAGGTGGCTGAAGAAAGTATTGAAGACGGAAAAGAAACCGGCGTCCCGGCATGGAACGACCCGCTTGTAGCGGTGGCCAAGACGCGATCTAAAGCGGCCGAGAACCGTTTCGGCACGATTGCTCAAACCAACTGGAGTACGGATGGCTGCGTCGCCCGAATTCAAAATAGCGGGTGTGGCGTTGAGGCGGCCCAAAACCGTTGACGCGTAGGCGCCTTGCAGGGCCGTAAATGAGTAGCAAGCCGCTTTGGCTTTCCGGTCGGCGGCGGTACGCTCCGCCGCCTCTGACTGACAAAATTGAAAAGCCAACCGCAGTGTCCGCTGGATGTCGCCCACCGCGAACTTCTTCTGCCGCCCAAATTCCCGGTTGTCAATCTCTGGGTAGCGGGCCGGAATCTCGCCTGTCGGTTGGATCGCGAACACCCCTGGGGCCGTCAGCAATTCGCTATGCGGACCGACTGCACTGAGCACCAATGGCTTACCGAGGGCTAAAGCCTGACGCGGACCTATTGAATATCCCTCACCACGCGAACAGAGCGCAAAGACATCGAACGACTCGAAGAGCTTCAGAAGCTCCTGGCTCCCGAGAGGGCATCGGCTGAGGATGATGTTGTCGAGCCGGTTTTTCGCCACCAAAGCGACCGCCTCGTCATAGGTGGCGTCAAGCGTGAGGTTGGAGTGAATAACGAGTTCAGCGTCTGGGTGATTGCCGTAGTCACGAGCAAACGCCTCAATAAGTTCGAGCGTCCCTTTACGTTGATGGAAGGAAGACACTGCCCCAAAGCGAATTTTGCCCGAGGGGCTTACCGGCCGATAAGCACGCGCAAGAAGCTCTTCGAGATCCAGCCCCAAAGGCAATGTGCCAATCCCAATTCTAACCCCTGAGGTGACCGCTACTTTCTCCAAATGCGGGCTAAGGAAGAGGACCGCGTCGAAACGCGTGTTCAAGATGTCGACCCACTCCGGCGGAAGACGGTCGGAATCCCAGGCGACATGGGCGACCCGCAGCACGTCGCCACTGGGCGGAACGAGCAAATGATTGAGGTCATGATGTCCGTTCCATAGAACATCCGTATAGAACAGGACTTTTTTCGACTTCAGATCCGCTCGCTGGCATGTCGGTACAACCCGACCATTAGGCAAAGACACGGACGAACGTTTTGCGGTTCGTTCAGTTACGTCGAAGAAACATGTCGGCATCGTGCGGGAGAACAACTCCGCCGCACCCCAAGCGACGGCTCCAATGCCGGTAGTGAAATCCGCGCGTCCAACAATACACAATGGGGCGGAGGCCGAAGCTCGCTCGGAAAACTCATGCATGAACAAACCTCTTTCGCAATCTTCGGAGCACTCGTTGAACCTCTCTTCCGGGAGCTCCGAGGATCCGGAGCGCCTGCTCGCGGAATCCCGACACCTTAACACGCCCTAACGCGGCCTCCAATTCGTTAATCCGCCGCGCCATCTCGAAATTGCGTTGCCGCAAGTCGGCAACTGCCGCGTCGTCCGCCAGCATCGAGGCGCGGACCAATGGCGACGCGTTTGGATGAATTCCCGCGCCAGCATATACGGCAAGCTGTTGCTCAAGTTCACGTTCTCGAAGCGTGGAGAATTCGTCCGCCGTCGATGGCGGGATTGCGAGCATTGCAGCAAACTCGTCGACTCGGTCCTCGCGGAGCAGGAATCGACAAAAGCCATTATCGTAAACTTGTTTGTAACCTGGCCTTTCCAGCTTTCCAACCGACTCATCCATGCCGACTGTTGGAAACCCGGCAGTCCCTGAAGTGGCCACGATAATCCATGGACGACAAAAAGATTTGCACAATGCAATCCAAGCGTCCGGAGGCGAACTCGAGAGATCAATCCGAAGGAAGTGAATTTCGGGCCATCCTGACTCAGCCACGATTTCATCGATCGGTCGAACTTCCACATCCAAAGTCGCTACGACTCGCCCCGACCGCCGCCAAAACTGCGACGATTCCTCGTTGAATGTGAATGGCGGTCCGTGACGGTCGCCCGTGTACAGCCGCATTCGCGATCGAAAATCGCCGATCACGATCGGCAAGTTCAAGTCCTGCGAACGGGTGATGCGGAAACGCTCCAACCGATCAGGAAGCGGCTGACAATTGATTCCCCGCCAGCCGCGATCGTGAAAAGCCTTGGTCAGCGAGTCGCACTCGGGATCGACCGCGCCGATGTCGACATAAGTTCCCGTCGAAAACGATCGGAAAACACGCCAAAGCAAGACATCTTCGTGGTTGCGGGCATAGGACGCGAAACGCTTGTCCGTCATGCTAGGCGCTCCTCGAAAGCGGGCGATTTGCCATCCAATCGTCGATCCATTGGGTCACTAATCCCTTGGCATAAACGGATGCGACTGTGCGTGCGAGGCCGTCCGCAAGTCCGACGACCGGCGTGTACTGGAAAGATGCCCTGGCACGAGAGGACGACATTAAGCGGCGTTGGTATCCGACGGGCCGATCCGGCAAGTACCAGGGCTGGATCCCGCCGCCGAGGACCACGGCAATCTCGTTCGCCAAATCGGCAATCGAAGTTTCCCGATCGGAACTCAGGTTAAAGGCCGCGCCTTCGAAACGAGCATCCGAGAGCGCCATCGCGGCGATCGTTCGCGCGACGTCCGAGACATATACCAAGTCACGGGATGCCGAACCGTCACCCCAAACCTCAAAAAACCTCGCATTGGTTTCACGGGCGATCACCGCCTTACGGATCAAGGCAGCCACCACATGAGCGCGGTCTACCTCGTAATGATCGCCGGGACCGTAGAGATTCGACGGAATGACGGTCGCGACATCGATGCCCGTCGAGTCCCCCATCGCCTTGGCCGCCAGCGACGTGACAAGTTTCGCGGTCGCGTAATACCCCGTGTCGCCAACTGGAAACCCCGTTGATAACGACTCTTCGCAGAGCGGCAGCGGCGCATTGGGGGCGTAAGCGCAAGGCGTGCCCGCAATCACCAATCGCCGGACTTTGGCACGACGCGAAGCCTCAATGACGTTCAAACCCATCGTCAGGTTGTTATGGAAAACTTGTGGGCCTTTGGCTTTCAAGTACCCCACTCCACCCACGTCGGCCGCCAAATGCACCACAATCTCGGCACCCGCGACGAGCCTAGTCGCGACATCGGCATCACGCAGATCTCCATCGGCGGAGCCGAGTAGCCTTTGCGATACTCCCAGTTCCGCGAAAGCTTCCGCCACATGGCTTCCTAAAAAGCCACGTCCTCCGGTGACTACGACCATACGACCTTGCCCTTGGGCGTTACAACCAAATTTCTTCCCCAAACGTGGGCGGAATAATACCCTCGACCCAATATCGCTCAAAGATCAGTTTTCGCGCCCTAGGATGGGCACGCTTTTGACCTAACGTGAGTCTCCACCCCAGAAGCAGCGAAGCAGCCACCCAGCGATTTTCCTATTCCAGGAACCAGCCGGACTCGGTATAGAATCGCTGGTTGGTTCGTTCATGGAGGAACTCGG
>JBJTOW010000473.1:0-5027 GCA_046074805.1 Planctomycetota bacterium
CCACACGGCCTTTCAAGCCGCGATCCGCGTCGCCAAGCGAGTGGCTTCGGAGACGGCGATCCAGCAGCGTCGGCTGAGCATCCCCAGCATCGCTGTCGCCGATTTCGCGCGGCAGTTTTTCGAGCGGTTCGATGATAAGAAGATTCTGGTCATCGGCGCTGGTGAAATGGGCGAGGAAACCCTGCGGTATCTGCTCGACGAATCCGCGCGCGACATCACGATCATCAACCGCAACTTCGAGCGTGCGGTGGCACTGGCGGAACGCACGGCGGGCCGAGCGGTTCCTTGGAATCAACTTCCGTACCTGCTCGCCGAAGCCGATATCGTGATCAGCACAACGGGAGCGACTCAGCCGATCGTGACCGCCGACATGTTTTCGGTGATCGCGGCGCGGCGGGCGCAACGCACGCTCTTCGTCCTCGATCTCGCCATGCCTCGCGACTTCGAACCGGCGATTGGCGACTTCAATGGCGTCTATCTTTATTCGATCGACGATCTGCGAAAAGTCTGCGACGAAAACCGCAAGGCGCGCGAAAAGGAATGGCCTCGGGCCCAGCACATCATCGAAGAGGAAGCCCAGCGGTTCATGCGCGAACTATACCATCGCGCGACTGGGCCGACGATCAAACGGCTTAAGGAACGAGCTGACGAAACCAAGACCGATGAGCTCGCTCGGTTGTTCAATAAACTGGGGCCCGTCGACGATCGAACCCGCGACGAGATCACCCGCGCTTTTGATCGATTGGTGAACAAGTTGCTCCATCCGCCGCTCGAGTCGCTTCGCGACGAAGCCCATAGCGGCCCGCCCCACGGCTTGCTCGACGCGCTCAAACGCCTATTCCGATTGCAGGATTAGGCTGAGGAATTGAAAGGCTTGCCGAGCGGCTCGTACGCCGTCGTGGCTGTGGCGGCTCAGTTCCACATGCACGCCGCCACCGTATTCAGCCGCGCTTAGAGCGGTCATTACGGCGTGGAAATCGATTTCCCCTTCGCCGAACATCAGATGCTCTTGGACACCGGCCCGCATGTCTTCCAGGTGGATGTTCACGATTCGCGATGCGTAACGTTGGATGTAGTCGGCTAGTGGCGTTTCGCCTTGGCAATGCAAGTGGCCGATATCGAGGGTTAGTTGGAACTGCGGGGGCGCGCCGAGCCGCTCGGTGAGTTCGTCGAACCGTTCCATGGTGTCGATAAACATGCCTGGCTCGGGCTCGAAGCCGACCACAACATCGGCCGCCGCGGCGGCGTCGAGTACGGGGAGGAGCCCTTCCACCAAGCGTTCAAAAGCCCGATCGGTGGGCGTGTCGTCTCGCAAAATGCCCGACCAGAAGGAAACACAATCGCTTCGCAGTCGTTTGGCGAGGGCGATCACCGCTTTCAAGAATTCAGTCCGCCGCATTCGGGCGCCGCGATCCGCCGTCATGAGCGTCGGCTCATGTTTTTGCCATGGATCGAGCAGAAAACGGGCACCGGTTTCCAGGACGTTTCGGAAACCGTGGTGGCTGAGGGCGGACTCCATCCGATCGATTTGCGCCGGAATGTCGGCGGCAAACGGGTTAAGGCAACCATGGTCGATGGTCAAAGCGACGCTGCGGTAGCCAATTCCGGACAGAAGCGAGACGGCCTCGATAGGATCGTGGTGGGCCAGCCCATTCGTGTTGTAGCCAAGCAGCATGGATCGGGTAACTCGCGAAAGTTCGGTGTCCGGGCAGGCGTTGGGACCACCTATTGTAGCGCATCTTTCGAGCCAACCACCGCCGGTGGTAGCGATTGGCCGGATGGCACGGCCGCGTGCTGGGGCGCGCGACGCGCTTTTGCTTGACGGCCTGCGGAAACGGAATCACAATTCCCGAAGAAATGGAAAGAGGGAATATGGCAACCGGCAACGACCCCGATTTTTCCGCGTTCGACCCGATTGATCCGGCGGCTCCTAATGCTGCGGGACCCGATTTTTCGTTCCCAGGCGGCGACGCTTTCGGCGACCCCGCGGGTATGACGCCCGATGACGGGGCTTTAGCGGGCGGCGCGGTGGCTGGCGCCGCAGTGGCGGGCGGGGGCGCGGCGGCGGGCGATCCCGGATTTGTGGCGGCGGATCAGGCCGACACCGGTGCCCCGGCGATCGTGAAGCAGAAGGGTAAGAAAGATCCGACTCCGCAGCCAAAGCCACCCAAAGCGCCTGCGAACGTCTATCTTTTCATGCTGGTGCTTTCGCTGGTATTTCTCACGGTCGGCAGCGTGCTGCTGGTCACCGAACTGAAGCGATACAACTTCGAACGCGTGCCGCCCACTCCGCTTCGGTAAGGTTCGCGGTTGACGGCTCGCAACAAACTTGGCTGTTTCGACCTTCGTCTGTATTTGCTGTCGACAGCGGCGTCATTGACCGGTCATGGCCCCGAGCCGTTCGATAGCGCGTTTGAGCTGCGGATCATCGACCGGGTCGGGAGAATGCGAGGCATCTTCTTCGGTGGTTGCGGGTGAGTCGCCAGGATTCTCCGCAGCCGTACTGTCGCCGACCGACACTTCACCATGTCGCTCTTCAAGGTGATCGTCACGGTAAAAACGATACCGAACGATACGTCCCCACTGTTTTTGATCGATGGCGATCAGATCTTCGGGAGAGGGCGAAACGCCCCAGTCCTCGGTGTCCTTGGCGTCTTGGCGGCGATGGATGTTTTTATTGCTGGGGCGCCAGTAGCTGGCGGTGGTCAATTTCAAGGCGCTACGGCCGCCTTCCAGCGGAATGATGTTTTGCACGGTGCCTTTGCCGAAGCTGCGTTCGCCAATTACGGTGGCTCAACCGTGGTCTTGAAGGCAGGCGGCAAGGATTTCGCTGGCGCTGGCCGAGTTGCGATTGATGAGGACGGCGAGCGGGATGTTGCGGGGCAGAACGAGATCGGGGCGGGCCACGTAGCGGCGGGTTTCGGCGCCGTATCGGCCCCGAGTGCTCACGATCAAGCCCTGGTCCAGCAGCATGTCGGCGGCCTGAACGGCGGCGGTAAGCAGTCCGCCGGAATTGTCTCGCAGGTCGATGATCACGGCTTCAGCCCGTTCGCCCCGATTGTTGGTCGCGTTCAAGGCCGACCGTAGTTCAGCGGCCGTGCGTTCGCCAAAGGTTGTCACTCGCACTAAGGCAATGCGGGGACAGTCGGCAAGGAAGAAATCCCAAGTGCCGTCGGCGCGGCGGGCGTCGCCTAGCACCGAATCGGTTTGGATTTCGTCGCGAACCACGGCAACATCGAAAGACGCGTCCAGGCCCGCGCGACGCAACGATAGAGTTACCTGAGTTCCGATCGGGCCATGGATCCGTTTGACGATTTCGCGGAGCGGACTGTCGTCGAGCGTTTGACCGTCGATGGCCGTAATCAGATCGCCTGCCCGCAAACCGGCCTTGGCGGCCGGCGAGTTGGCGATCAAGCCGCGAATCGTGAGTTCCCTAGCGGATGTCTTGCGTTCGATCCGCACGCCGATACCTGCGAACCGCTGATCGAGCGACCGCTGGAATTCCTCGTAGTCGCCGGGCGCGATATACCCCGAATGCTCGTCGAGGCTTTCGGCCAGTCCCCGCATCGTGTCTTCATACAGTTTTCGTTGGTCGACCGGTTCCACGAAATTGCGTTCCACCAACGTCATCGCCTCGCTGATCGTGGCGGCATGGCGGTTCCATTGGGCTTTCTGGTAGCACGCCAGCGACACGGCCGCCGTCAACATGAGAATCACGAAATTGCGGGTGAGCATCGGGAATCTCACAATCCGAGGAATGGCGCCGGCAGCAGGAACGCATGCTGCTCGAAGAGGCTCCACGAACCATACCATGACGTGTAACGGCTCAGCGAGACAACAATCGCGTAGACGAACGCCAACGGCAGCATTCCCAGGCGGCTGAGCCAGCGGACCAGAAAGAATCTCGGCTGCGCATGACGCCGTCCCCGTCCCAGTGCCCAACCAGCGAGCAGCCGGGCGGGCGCGATCAACGCGACGAACACCAAGCTCTCGACGCCGGCGATCTCCCGTTCCACAAACTCGATCTTCAAAAGAAATGGCGGCAACGCGAACGCCAACAGCACCAACAGCGAAAACCAAAAGGCGATCGGCGCGCGTTTGAAAGCCGCTCGGACCCGCCCGAGATCGAACATCGCGACCAAGCGATTCTCGCACGCGAACTGAGCTTGCAGGAACGGTAAGTACAGCGCGACCAGCGGAAGGCTGATGAGCCCGAGTAAACCGCACAGGGCGGCGGGGCCATCGGGTAGTCGGAAAGAGGCGATCAGGAACATGACCGGCAGGACCAACCACGCGGCGGCCCCCGCGAAGCCGCGCGCCCCGAGCGACGCGTAATGCCCAAGACGCAGGCTGGCGACGAACTCGGCGAGCCGATCGCGGGCCTCTCCATACATTCCGCCACGCCACCATCGACGCGCGAAAGCGATCGGAGCTGGCCATAAAAAATGCCGTAGGCGACCCCCGCGGAAACAGGCCCACCCCAGGTGCCAAACCGTGACGGCCGTGAGCACAACAAGCGCGACGCGCCACCGCGCCGCCGCCGCGCCGGCGGGCTCAATGAGCCACGATGAATAAGCGAGGTCCGCGACCAGCCGCAACGGCCAGAATGTCAGCCACGCGCCGAGCGCCACGCTGCCGATCCTCGCCGCCTTACGCACGCCAACGAATCCGTCTCGCAGCCTGCCGGTCCGCGCGACGCGGCCGCTCGCTTCGAGCAGATACCCAAGGCTCAGCAATTGCACAACGGGGAACGTCGCCAGCACCGCCAGTCCAGCGAAGAGGCTCGCCAAGCCGAACAGCCATTCGAGCGCCGATGCCACCCTGTCACGCGTTCGCCCCAACCAGGATCGCTCGGCGACCAGTTCGACCCGCTCCTCGATCACTTCCGCGGCATAGATCGCCTCGGCCACGGGAGGCGTCTCCGTTGGCCAGAGAACCTCCGCCGCGAACAGACGCACCGGCGGTTCGCCCGCCAACGGGAGACTGGTGGACGAAGTCGGGTACGAACGGACCGCTTCGGCTGCGAT
>JBJTOW010000474.1:0-3053 GCA_046074805.1 Planctomycetota bacterium
AACTTCGGCCACCGATCACGGTCGGCCTCGCTATCGCGGTTCGGCGTATGGGTGGCGATATTTCTCGTGGGCGGACAGATGTCCTGGGAGGCGGTGTCGGAGTTAGGCACGGCTTCGTCGCTACAGGCGGCGGAACAAGCACCGAAACAAGCGGGCGCAGGTGGCGCCGAGCCGTCTTTCGAGCCGACTGCGATTGAGTTCTTCGAAAAGGAAGTTCGGCCGGTGTTGGCGAACCGGTGCTACGAGTGCCACAGTGTCGACTCGAAGAAGGTCCAGGGCGGGTTGCTGTTGGACAGCCGCGAAGCGGTACTGAAGGGTGGCGACACCGGACCGGCGGCTGTGCCCGGCAAGCCCAAGGAGAGCCTGCTCGTCGAGGCGATCAACTATGGCGAGACCTATCAGATGCCGCCCAAGTCGCGGCTGCCGGCCGCTGAAATCGCCGCGTTGACCCGTTGGGTTGAACTGGGGTTGCCGTGGCCCAAGGAATCGCCGCGGAAGCCCAACGTCAAAGGTCCTGTTTTCGACTTGGCGTCGCGAAAGGCGGGCCATTGGTGCTGGCAGCCGATTCAAGATCCGGCATTGCCAGCGGTCAAGGACGCCGCTTGGCCATCGCAGCCGCTCGACCGATTCATTTTGGCTAGGTTGGAGTCGGCCGGATTGCGGCCCGCTCCGGACTCGGAGAAGGCGTTGTTGCTGCGTCGCGCGTCGTTCGATTTGATTGGCCTTCCGCCAACCCGCAGCGAACTCAAGGCGTTCCTCGACGACACGTCGCCCCAGGCATTCGAAAAGGCTGTGGATGGATTGCTGCGTTCACCACATTTCGGCGAACGCTGGGCGCGTCATTGGATGGACTTGGTGCGGTACGCGGAGACCTACGGCCACGAGTTCGACTATCCGATTCCGCACGCCTCCGAGTACCGGGATTATCTCATCCGCGCCTACAACGATGACGTGCCTTACAACCAGTTTGTCATCGAACATTTGGCGGGCGATCTGCTCACGCAGCCGCGCCGCCATCGGGAACGCGGCTTCAACGAATCGATTCTTGGAACCGGCTTCTGGTTCTTGGGAGAAGCCACACACGCGCCCGTCGATGTGCGAAACGACGAGATGGGGCGGATCGATAACCAGCTGGACGTGATGAGCAAATCGTTCCTCGGAGTGACTCTTGCCTGCGCCCGCTGCCATGATCACAAGTTCGACGCGATTTCGACCCGCGACTATTACGCCATGGCCGGCGTTCTGAAGAGCTCGCGGCGTCAGGAAGCGCTACTCGACCCAGACGGCCGCATCGCGAACGGGGCACGCGAACTGGAGACGCTCCGCGGTCGCGGATACGGCGCGCTTGCCGCGACCGCCTCGTCGGCCGCCGCCAGTCCAAAGCTGTCCGAGACGCTGCTGGCCGGATTGCTCGCGGCGAGGGAGATCCGCTCGCAGGGGCCGGGCTCGGTGGACACCGTCGCGATGATTCGCGGCCTGGATGCCGAAGTCGCTCGTCGCTGGGCGGCCGCCTTGGAAGATCCGCAAGTACGGCAACTCAACCACCCGCTGCAGCCGTGGTTCGAAGTCAGCGAACCCAAGGTCGAAGCAAACCGTGGCCGGCTCGCCGGGATCCGCAAGCGGCTTGACGACGCGGCGAAACGCGGTGCCGAGTTTCGCGAACGATCGCCCGTCGTGGTCGATTTCGATCGCGGGTCCTATGACGAAGCTTGGCCCACCGGCTGGGCGTTCGGCGAACGGCCGACCACTGCTGGGCAGTGGGATGCGTCGTCGACGGCGGCCCAGTTGACGCGGCCCGGCGTCGCGGACAGCGTGGCGCGGTCGAAGCGCGAACAAGGCGTGCTTCGCTCGAACACTTTCACGCTGACGCACCGCCATCTGCTGTATCGCGTGAAGGGGCACAACGCTCAGATTCGGTTGTACATCGACAATTACTTCATGGATGTCTACAACGGCCTGCTGTTTGGCGGCTGCAACCAGCGGGTCGACAATCGGCCCACCTGGGGCTGGCTGGTGCAAGGTGGCGATGTCAGCCGCTACGTGGGACATAAGGTGTACTTCGAAATGCTGGACATGGGCGATGGCTTCGCCGCGCTCGATGAGGTCCGACTCTCCGACTCGGGGCCGCCACCGGACGACGAGAACCTGCTCGGCCTGCGCGTCGTCGCGGAAACATTGGAAGCCGCGACCACCGGCGATCAGGGCCCCGACGCGTTGCTCGGGGAACCGCTCGCCCAGCGTTTCGCCAAGGCGATCGAGTCGGCGATCCGTGGCTGGTCGGAACGAAAGCTCGACGGTGATCAAACGGAACTTGTCAATTGGCTACTGCGCCACGATCTGCTCCCCGAGTCGGCTAAACTGTCGACCGCCCGCGAAACGCTCAGTGGACTGTTCACGCAGTTGGAGCAATCCGCGGCGGCGATTCCAGCGCCGCTGCGAGCGATGGCGATCGCCGACGGCGACGGCCAAGACGACCGTGTGCATATCCGCGGCAACCACCGAACCTTGGGCGAGCCCGCTCCGCGTCGGTTGCTCGAGGCGCTGGACACTCCTTCCGTGCCGACCGCCGAACGTGGCAGCGGACGACTGCGGATCGCCGAGGCGATCGTCGCCCCAGGCAACCCGCTCACCGCGCGGGTCGCCGTCAATCGGGCGTGGCATCATCTATTCGGCCGTGGCATCGTGCCGTCGGTCGATAACTTCGGCGTGCTCGGACAGACGCCATCGCATCCCGAACTGCTCGACCACTTGGCAAGCCGTTTCGTCGCGGATGGTTGGTCGTGGAAGAGGCTGTTGCGGACGCTCGTGCTGAGCCGCTCGTACCACATGTCGAGCGTCCCGGACAGCAAGGGCGACGAGGTCGATCCACAGAATATTCTGCTGCACCGACAGAATATTCGTCGGTTGCAGGGCGAAGCGATTCGCGACGCCGTGCTGCGGATTTCCGGTCGGCTCGATCCAGCCTTGCACGGTCGGAGCGTCCCGGTCCACCTGACGCCGTTCATGCAGGGACGCGGCCGGCCCGGCGGCAGCGGGCCGCTCGACGGCGGCGG
>JBJTOW010000475.1:0-4496 GCA_046074805.1 Planctomycetota bacterium
GCCGAGAGCCGGTTAACACGCCGAACATTATTGGCATGTCCCAGGCGGACGCTCGCAAGACTCTGGATGACGCCAAACTGCAGTTGGGCCCAGTTTCCGAAATCACCGTACCCGATGCGCAGGTTGGCCTGGTGATAAGCCAGTCCCCGTTCCCCAACGTCGTGACGCAAGCCGGAAGCTCGGTCGAATGTGCGATCGGGAAGAAAGGTCTGTGAAAAAGAAGAGAAGAGACCGATCCCGACAAAAAACGGGCATGCCACGGTCTCGCATGTTATTCTTCAGATGGAACTCCCTGAGGTCCGCTCTCCCCCGTTTTTCGTCCCAGCGTGTAGAGATTGCGTCATGCGTCGTTTAGCCTCCCGACTGTTTGCCCGCCTTAACCGTTCTTTGGTTCTCCGCCGTCGGCAGGCCGAACGACGAAAGCTCCGCCGCCTTGGCTGCGAAACGCTGGAAGGCCGTCGCCAACTCGCATCGATCACGTTAACGCTCGATACCGACGGCCTGCTCAGCCTTGTCGACAGCGATGTGGACGGATCCGTCGCCAACGACGCGGTGCTTGTCACCTACGACAACGTGAAAGTGTCGATTGACCTCGGTGCTGGCAACCCGTTTGATGCCGCGTCCACTGATTTCGGGATAAGCGGCGGCATCGTCGAATATTCAGCGGACAACACAGTCGCGACCATCGCGAAAACCGCCATTCAAGGCGTTTCGATCGTCCTGGACAACACGCTTCTCGGCGGTGGACAAGATATCGTCACCGGCTCGATTGCGGAGGGATCCTCCCTGACTTCCATCATGCTGCCAACGACCGCGATCACGGCGGACGTCCTGAGTTTCACGGACAGTTTGGAGCTCGAGGGAGATCTGGCCATCGTCGTCGACAACCTGACGGTCGACGGCACGATTCAAGGGCAATTCAACGTCTCGGTGACGGCCTCGGATGCCGCTTTTCGCGGACAATTGGGCACAACCTCCGATCCACTCGGAGATGGCGTCGGCGTGTCGCTGCAACTGACCGGCCCAGGCGTTTTCAGCTTTTTGTCAGACGTGAACCTCGCCAACGGCGCGGTGGCGGACAACAGCACGGCAATCGTCTTCATCGGCGACTTTGCGAGCTCGGCGGGTGACACAACGCTGGAAGGCAACGTGTCGATCGAGGGCGACAGCTTTCTTTCCGAGGGTGGTTTGATTATTGGATCGGCGGGCTCCGATCCACGGAATGAGCTGCGGATCACTTCCGAAAACGCAACGGTGATCCGTTCGGTCTCAAGTGGCGTGACGATTCACGCGGCGATTGTTCTTGAAGCCGATTTGGAACTGGATGCGGCGAGCGCCGGCTTGGAACTGAATGGCCCGGTCAATGGCCTCGCCACGGGGGCTCAGTCGCTCCATCTCAATTCACCCGGGCCGACGACGATTTCCGGCAGCGTCGGTGCTGGCGTACCGCTACGTGCGATTGTCACCGACGCGCCTGGCTCCACAATGTTAGGGGCCAACGCCACTGTCCAAGGCGGCAACTCCACCTTCAACGATCCCGTAACGTTGGTTGCCGACGTGACACTCGTGGGAAGCTCGGGCAGCAAGATCGAGTTCAATCAGACGGTCGATGGCGCCAGCTCGGGTGGGAATAGCCTGACGCTGGATTGTCCCGGCGGATCTTACTTCGCCGCCGCCGTTGGGCCCGTCGTGCCAGTCGGCATTGAGTCAAGCGGCCCGGCGATCGCGGTCCTTGCGGGTGTGGCTGTTTTCGACAGCAGCGTCGCGACCAAGTCGGGATTCATCCAGGACAACTTGGCGGGGCTCGTGACTTTCCACGGCAACGTGAGCCTTGATTCCGGCGACATTGCCAGCGACTTCGCAGGCAATGTTCTCTTGACGGGCATCGTGTTTTCGAGCTCCGGCCATGTGACCTTCGGAAGCGATTCCAGCGATACACTTCGTTTCCAAGGCGTGTTGAATACTGTCACGCGAATGGCGCCCGCCGCCGGCGTGATCTTTACAGTCAACGCGACGACAACGTTGGTGTCCGACTTAACCATTCAAGCGGGCAATGGCGATATCGTTATCAATGGTGCCATCGATGCGTTCATCGCCGGTATGCCCAACCTTGTTCTCAACAGCGCCGGCGAGACGCGTGTCAACGCGGCGATCGGAGGCAATGCCGCTGTACGCAGCATAACGACCGATGGGGCCGGCTCCGGTATCACCCTACTGGCCGCGAATGTTTCCGTCGGCGCGGGCGGTGCATCGTTCAATGACGCCGTAACCCTCTCCGGCGATATTTCCATGATCGCTCTGGGCGGATCCGCGAACTTCGCTCGTCGAGTAACCGGTGGCGATTCGTTGACGCTCGATGTGGGCGGCTCGACGACGTTCGCGGCGGAACTCGGCGGAACAGGCGTTGGCGAAGCGATCGGTGACGGCTCCGGCGAAGCGTTGGTGATCTTGTCCGCGGGAAACACGGTATTCCGAAACGACGTTGTGACAAACTCGGGGATTAGGCAATCGGCCACAGCCGGGCTCGTCGTGTTCGGCCGAAATGTCACTATCGGCGAGGGGGATGCCGCGGACGGCGTCGCCTCTACCTTTGATGGCGACGTGGAGCTTCAAGGAAGCCAATTCGCCGCGGCACGCGACGTCCGCTTTGGAACACCCGCCGGTGGCAATACATTGACGCTGTCCACCAATTCGGTCGCCATCCGCACCGTGGACAACGACGGTGGCATTGTCTTCGCCGCGACGGTCGATGGCCCCCAATCGCTAACAATCGCGGCTCAGGGGGACGGAGATATCGAATTCCAGCAAGCGGTCGGCGGCGACTCGCCACCCTTGTCGCTCACCATCGAAGGCGCCGATACGATCTCTTTCCAAGCCGATGCGACGATTGCAAACGATGCTCGCGCGACGGCGGCCGGAAACATCACAGTCGGACGAACGCTCGCTTCGCTAGCCGGGACCGTCCAACTGGTGACCACGTTGGGCGGTGGCGGGAGCATCAACTTCGAATCGCTGTCAGCGGCGGTGCTGGTCGACTTGCGTTCGGACAACGCCGTTCAGTTGGTGTTGCCGGACCGTATCGCGACCGATATTTCGGCCCCGTCGATTCGTGTCACGGCCAGCAATGGTATCGGAGCCTCCGTGCCGCTCAAGACCGTCACATCGACGCTCGCGGCAAGTAACTCGGGTAGCGGCGACATTCGTATTCTGAACACGGGTGCGGCGACCTTGAATCTCGGGGAGATCCTGGGTCTATCTGGAGTCGTCAACGCCGCATCCGGATCGGTGGTCTCGATCCGCACCGATAATCTGCTCCAGGTAAGCCGAACCGTTACTGCCCTTGGATCGGTCAGCCTGACCACGTTGGACACTGTGGACGACAACTCTATCCTCATTGCGTCGGCGATCGCCTCAACGAACTCGACGGTTTCGGTAAGTTCCGGCGACAACATCACGTTGCTTGCGCCCCATTCCATCACTGCCGCCGGGAAGATCACATTGGCGGGTGACACGGCAAGCGTCGACGGCAGTGCGATCAGCGTCGAAGGATTGATTCGCTCGATGGCCGCAACGGCGGAGAGTATTGCGATCATCACGGGCGGCGGATCCGACACTGTTAGGATCAGCGGCCAATTGCAAACGAATTCCACGACCGCCGACGCGATTTTGATCTCCGTTGGGGCCGGCAATGACCAATTGGCCATTGATAGTAACGGCGGCACGGCGACCAACGGCGGCACGGTGGCTGGTTTGCTGAGTCGCTTGACGTATCGAGCGGGCACGGGAAGCGATTCGTTGACGCTCGATAACAGCGGCCGGACGACCGCGCAGGCGGTGACGGTCTTGCCGTTGGCCAGCGTCGCGGGATTGTTCGCTGGAGCGATCGGCACCGGACCTTTGGACACATATTTTGCGACTGGCAAGAATATCTCGTACGACAACGTTGAAGACATCACTTTGTCGACCGGAACCGGCAACGACACGATTGATGCGACGGCGTTTTTCAACAGCGCGACAGCGCGACGGACGAACATCGCCTTCGCTGAGAATCCTTCCGCCACGGACAGCGACACGCTGTCGCTAAATTTCATGGCGTTCCCCGAAGGTTCGTCGCCGTACGTTTTAGCGACTACCGCTCGGGGGCGGGCGTTGGCGGGCGTCGACGCATCGGGGCGCCAGTTTGGCAGCTTGCGATGGGACGATATCGAGTCGGTTCAGGCTGTAGTGCCGCGAATCGCCAACGCGATTCCAGCGAATGCGTTGTTTTTGGCGGGCCGCACATTGTTCAACGATATCGCCCGATACGCGGGCACAACCGAGTTGGTAACGCTTAACGTGAACGGAATCAACTTCGAGAGCCATGAAGGCATCCAGTCGTTGATCGCCTACGGGCGGTCGGGCAACGACCAGATTAGAGTGGATAACCCGGCGATCGCCATTCCCGTCGAGTTCCGTGGCGAGCAGGGGGCGGATTTCCTTTCAGGAGGCGCCGCCGC
>JBJTOW010000476.1:0-3907 GCA_046074805.1 Planctomycetota bacterium
TCATCCAGGGGTTGGCGCGCGGCGGCGATGAAGTCGAAATGAGGCTGCGCCTCACCCGGCTTCCCGAGTGCCGTTAGGCATTTCGCCAGCGAGTACCGCACCGCCGTATCACGGGGTCGAGCGGCAAACGCGGCTTGCAGGTGCGTTTCCGCCGCCGCGAACTCGCCAGCGGCCAGCGCCAACTCGCCAGCCAAAGCGCGGGCCTCGGCCTTCGCCGAATCACGGAGCACTTCGTCCACGATTCGCCGCGCCGCGGTTAATTCACCAGCGGCGAAAAGGCAATGCGCCAAGCCGATCGCGGCGACGTCGTTCCGCGGTTGGCGTTCCCGCACCCGAGCGTATTCCTCCCTGGCTTCGTCCCAACGCCGAAGTTCTCGGAGCGTCTCGGCTCTTCGCAGACGCATTTCCGATCGCGTGGGGGCGATTCTCAACCCTTCGGTGTAAGCTCGCTCCGCCTGCTCGAACCGAGCAACAGCCTCCCAGGCGAATCCTCGCATGAATCGGGGTTCGGGATCGAGCGGATAGTCGCGTTCCCAGGCATCCAAGAGACGGTGAGCCTCGGCCATTCTCAGCGTGCGAAAGTAACCCGCGACATACGCGGCGCAGATGTCGTCGCCATCCGAACCACTGTCACGAAGTAGCTCGGGCAAGGCCGGTTCAGCTCGCCGCATATCGCCGATTTGCGCGCGGCACAACAGTTGTTCCCTGTCGGCTGCCTGGGGATCGGCTCCGCACTGGCGAGCGTTATTGATCGCCGACTCGGCGTCGGCGATCCGTCCCGCGCGTCGATAGACACGGGCGGCTAGGAGCAAAGCCTGCGGGTCACGAGGGTCGCGCCGGAGCGCCTCGCTCACCCATTGGGATGCTCGGCCGAAGTCGCGTTCGCTGTACGCTTGCCGCGCTTGGCGCAGCGCCCATTGGTTCGCCAGTGGCCGCCAAGCATAAGCGACAAGAGCAACCAGAATCCCAACCGCCGCTATCAGGCGAGCCCATCGCTGATAAACGGCCGGAAGGCGACTGGCGGAACGCATGGAATTTATTTCAGGTCGAACGTGAAATCATTAGCGCTGTCGGCTGAGACTTTTTGGCTCAGGCCGCTTGTGCCGCGGTTGGCGTAACTTGCCGGCAACTCATCTTTGGCGGTTGGATTGCTGCCTTTCGCGGAGCCAGCCATCGCTTTCCCGTAGGCGGCGCCCGGATTGGTTGGATCGTAAGCCGCTCCGGAATCGGCAGCGGCGGCCTTCGAGATCGTCACCAGATACTCCGCGGGAACAGCCCCATCGTTCTCGCCGAAGGTCGACAACGTGAAGCGTCCATTGGCGTCCGTGGTGCCGATCGCCGCTCGCGGCACCGAGTCGCTGAAGAAGGTGACCGTCGCGCCGGAGACCGGTTGACCCTTGTACTTCACCGTGCCCGTGACTTTCGTTCGCGCCGGGAACTCGTCGCCACCGCATCCTGCCATCGCCAGAAGTGACAGGGTGATCAGCGGCACTGTCAGCAGCGGCACTGAAAGCCGTGTAGCCGCCATCGACGAGGCCCAACTTTTGCCTTGCGTCATACCCAATTTCCTTGAACTCTTCACCACTTGGCTTGTCATTGTGTCTTAGTAGTTGCCGACAGGCTGGCCGTCGCGCCGGTCCCCCAGCCGCTGATAGGTCAGATAGGTGATGGTTTGCGGGAGAAAGTGAACGGAGCCATCGGCGAAAACAAATTGAGCTCCGCCTGGATGCCGGGACTTGAACCCTTGCGAGGTCTGCCAGTTGGCGAAGTGATAGCAAGTGAAAGAACCCGTCGAAGTGCCTTGTTTCTCACCCGGGCAGGTCGGGAAGTTGATTGGCGCGGTCGTGGCGGTCCACAACGCGTTGGCGTTCATCCAGCCGCCGCGATGATGATCGCCGCACCAGGGACGAATCTCGCCCATGGCGATCACATTCGACGTCCCATCGACAATGTCCGCGAATCGCGACGAAAACGAGTATCGCGAGAAGCAGCCGGATGTTTGGGCGCTGTCCTCGGTGCTGCCATGCCCGACGGGCCCTTGGCCGAAATCGTTGCCGGGGTAAGACGCACAGCCACCGCCCTGTCCGGGCATCGCTTGATTGCCGATCGACGGAGCGTAATTGGACTGGCCTACCGCCGCGCCCAAGTACGTGTCGCTGGGACAACGATACATTTTGACTTCGCCCCGGCCGAAGCCTTGAGTCGACAATTGGGCTTCGGCATCCAAGCGGAAATCGATCTTATCGAACAAGGCGCCTTGTTCGACGTAAGGCAACAGCTTCACCAACACGCTGCCTTTTCGGTGCGAACCGGCTTCCCAGATGTAGCCAAATCCGCCGCCGCATGAGCCGGTTCCGGGGTTGGCCGGATTGCAATTGAATGTGCCTGTCGGAAACTGCCCCATGACATCATGGTAGTTGTGCAGCGCGATTCCCAATTGCTTGAGATTGTTGTTGCACTGGGTGCGACGAGCCGCTTCCCTCGCTGCTTGAACGGCGGGAAGCAACAACGCGACCAGCACGCCGATGATGGCGATAACAACCAGTAACTCGACTAGCGTAAATCCCCACCCAGGGCGGGTGTCCCGTGACTTGCGAACCGAACGCCTCATAGATCCACCTATTCACATCGGCGTGAGGGACAATGGCGATTTTCCACGGGACCGACAAAACGCGGCCACCCACCGTGGCGAACACATCAAGCCTCGATAAATCACCCTTCCGCCCGACATTGGGGAGTTTAGCACACCCTTGGTGATCGTCCAACCGCCGACGCTCACCGCGCGAACGCCTGCCACGCCCGATCAATCACTGCGGGCGGCAGTGTTCCGTCATGAACGAGCCAGCGATAGCGGCTCGTCCGAGTCTGCTCGGGTTCGATCGCCCAGTCCCCCAGTTGCGACGGCGTGTAGACCATGTAAGGCATCGAAGGGTGAATGCGCAGAGGCTCGGGAAAGCGAAAGTTTCCCGGGTGCGTCAACAACGCGATTCCGACTCTCCCGCTGTCCGGCGTTTTTGTCCTGGCCGTGGCACTCCCGCTTTCCGCTGGACCTACCGTGTCCGCCGTGTTTCCGGCGTGGTCGGTGATCGTCGGCGCGGCGCCGTCCGCTGCCGTGGAGGCGGGACCGCTCATGTCGCACCATCGAGGCCGCGAATGGTTTCCATTCTCCCGGCCAAGCTTTTCGGACGTGAGAAAACGCACCGCGTCCTTCGTCCAAGACCGTCCACCCCGAATGGCCATGCCGCCGTAATGGTACTGGGGCAGCTTCAGGGGGCTGGCCGAGGCGCAGCGGATGGTCGAGACGATATCCCATACCCAAAAACCATCGGCGGGCCCACCGATGTTCCAAACTCGGACAGCCCACGTCTCGCGGAGGGCCGGCCGCTCCTCACCCGACGATAAGTCGACGTGGAGGTGATCGACGCGAAATTCCGCGAATACCGGACCATCGACGCTTCCCTGGAAAGCCTCGAACCGCACTCGACCTTTCCCGCCGAGCAGGTCCCAGAAATTTGGCTCGCGGCCTTCAAAAACGATCCGCGATTCGCCGCGACGCACCACCAACGCGTCACTCGTCCGCTCGATTCGCAGCGGCACTCGTCCCGCCGCGAGCCGGCTACGGAGTTCCGCTTCGACCGCCTCGGATGACCGAGCCTTCGCCTCAGCAGACGGCTCGCATCGTTCCAAGCGGAAGCGTTCCGGGCGGAAGGCGTCCGGGCGGGGAGAACTCTTTCGATCGGCGGGCGCGATCCACCATACGCGTCTCAAGCCCTCGACGGCCGTCGGTTCGCTTTGGGAAGGGAGGGCTTGAACAGTCTGCCGACCGCCTTCATCGGACACGGCGACCACTTGGACCGCGCCGCCTGTGGGCAGGGGTTCGGCGAGTTTCACCGAGAACAAACGTTCG
>JBJTOW010000477.1:0-11192 GCA_046074805.1 Planctomycetota bacterium
TGCTCTGCTCCTGTAGGGGGAAACGGTGTCGCAAATAAAAAGCGGAGTGACTCGAGCCGCTCGGTCCGGCGGTCGCTCATATCCGGCGCCGTGCGCTTCCGGAGACTCACCGGGCGGCTTGCGCCGCTCCGCTAGTGCGAGACGGTGTCGCCAATCACAAGCGGAGCAACGCGAGCCGCCCGGACCGGCGGTCGCTCACATCCGGCGCCGTGGGCGTAGGGAAGTTGCTATGTTACCAGCCCCTTCGTCACCATCATAAAGACATCTTCCAGCGTTGGGTCTTTATCGGCGTAGCTGCGGATTTCCACGCCCTGGCTCAGCATCAACCGCAGTAGCTGGGCCACGCCGATGTCGTCCGTGTCCAGTTCGACCGTGACCGAGCCCTCGTCGACCGTCACACTACGGGTCGCGGGATTGCTGCGAATGACCGAAAGGCCGACATCCTGGCCGCTGACAAACTTGACTTCCACCAAGCGGTTGCCACGGATTCGCCGGTAAACCTCTTGGATCGGGCCGTGCATCAGCAGTTGTCCGCGTTCGATGATCCCGATGGTCGTGCAAGTGTCCGCTAACTCGGAGAGGATATGACTGGAAATGAGCACCGTTTTGCCCATGCGACGCAGCTCTTTCAGCAACGCCTTGACTTCAATGCGAGCGCGTGGATCGAGTCCACTCGTCGGCTCGTCCAAGATCAGGACGGGCGGATCGTGGACCAGCGTTTTCGCCAAGCACAGCCGCTGCTTCATACCGCGCGATAGGCCGTTGACGTAGTCGTCGCGTTTGTGGCCCAGGTCCAGCAGTTCGAGGACATCCTTGATGACTTGCCGGCGTTTGGTGCGTCCAATGCGGTAGGCGACAGCGAAAAAATCGAGGAACTCCCAGACTTTCATGCCGTCATAGACGCCAAAATTGTCTGGCATGTAGCCGACGCTCTGCCGCACCATCATTGGTTCGCGGTTCACGCTGTAGCCATTCACCATGCCCTCGCCACGGCTTGGTTTCAGCAAGGTCGCGAGAAATCGGATGGTAGTGCTCTTGCCCGCCCCGTTCGGGCCGATAAACCCGAACAGCTCGCCTGCTCCGATCTTCAGATTCAACCGATCCACGGCACGAAAATCGCCGTAGTCCTTCCCGAAATCGATCAGTTCGATCATGGGGCTGCCTTTCGATTATCCGGACCGCCTGTTTCGGGACCGCCACCACTTGGAGGTTTGTCGTTGGCGGGCGGTTCCACCGTTTCCCCCTGCTCACCTCCTTCGGCATCGTCCGTTTTGTCGGCGATGGAAAAGTGATCGAGCCGGACGTTGGCGTCGCGTTCGACTGCGGGCAGCGAGCCGCGTCGTAGGTGGCAGACGACGAGCGTTCTCGAGGCGTTTTGCGCCGCGACGGGAGAGAACTGGATGCCTGGAAGCTCCTCGCCTGTCCAGCCAACCAACCGGACGTCGCCCACGCCTAGCCCCATCCGTCGAAGCGCCAAATCGGCCAACCTTCCAAGATTGATCTCGCCGGTCTCGCCGCCGCCGGCGCGTCGCATGGTCGGCGACGATTCCCAATTGGCGATCCACGGTTGCGGGGTATCGGTTCCATCGTCGCCGATGGGGCGGAAGTCGAGTTTGTTTTGGGAGCGGGCTGGTAGGTCGCCGAGCCAAGCAGCCTCGAATTGGTTGGCGCCCGTTCGCCGCACAACAGCGAACTCGCGGAGCGACGTTTCGCCATGATGATGGAGCTCCCAGCCGTCCGAGTCGCTGCCTAGCATCTCCATCGGACCACCGAGCGGCAGCATTTGTTCGCTATGCAGGAGTTCGGCCGAATTGGACATGACCAGAAAGTCGCTGATGCGCACGGCGTCATCGCGGCGGAAGCTGACATTGCGGGCCGACGCGTATAGGCCCATTTGCGGGGCGATACCTTTCGAGATCGGCTGGGCGACGGCGGATGGATCGCTGAACGTCACATCGTAGCCGGTGGAGAGCGACGCGTAGAGCAAGTTGTAGCGGGTGAGGTGGCCGCGATCGTAACCGCCCTGGGTTTCGAGCACCGCGATTTCACGGCGGCTGCGCACGAAGCCGACATCCAATTGCGCGAGCCGAATCACGGCGACGGCTCCCACGATGGCAAATATCGGGACGGCGATCCAGGCCCACTCGACGCGGCCCATCAAGCGAAACACGAGCCAGTTAACAGGCACCAACAGCGTCAGATAGATGGCCATCATCTTCAAGATGAACCGAGCATCCGGGATGTTGATGCCGGCCGCCTCGCTGACGATCTTCCGTACGGCGGCCGCGCTGCCGCTGGTGTCGTTCCAACCGGCGACTCCCGCGTGCGCATCTTGGCCTGCACCGCGAAAACGATAATCGTCCCGCGATTCCACTGACTGTTCCCGCATCATCCGTTCCTGCTCGGCCCGCACCAACTCGGCTGGATCCACGCCGGTGCGCATGCCGTTCGGCGTTGGCAAGCTTGGAAAGTCGCGAATGGCGATATCGCTTTGGGTGGCCATAGCCGCTCGAGCGGCCGTGGCGTCGTCCATGTCTACGGGCAAAACATCCAGTTCGTTGCCGTAATCGCGAGTCAAATAACGCAGCGTCGAGAGCAACCGCGCGTCCGTTGACGAGAATCGCCGACCGACCCATTGAGGCTCGGCGGATTGATTATTCAAGTCGGACAGCGGCGAAAAATCCCGGCCCGGTCGACGCAGCAGGCAACCATTCATAAAGTTGTCGAAACCGCGCCAAGCGCGGACGGCTATGTCGCCACAAGGCAGCGCCGTCACCACCACTCGGCCGCCACCCACTCGCCGCTCGCACACCAACTCGCCCGTGTTCGGCACGAAGAAGCCTTCCGGCCGCAACGCCAGCGAGACTCCGAGCAGCGGACGGCCACCATCGGTCGCAAGGGAACGCGACAGGTCTGGGCGTTTGACGCTCGGCAGTGACCAAAAGGCGTTTAATTCCTTCAGGTCATCGAGGCCCAAGTCGCGACTGCCACTGCTCTCAGCCGGCAAGAACGGTCCCAGGAAGCTGTTTTTGAGGCCGTCGAGCGAGTTTGGGCCGCTGATCACAAGCTGCCCACCCCAGTGGATCCAATCGAGCATCGCTTGTTGCTGCTCGCTGGAGAGCAGATTGGGATCGATATTGTCCCAAAACACGTACGCGATGCTGGTCCAAGTGAGTGGATGGGACGGCAGTGGCACGAATTCATCCAGCGGTGGAATGACGACGCGGTAGTGGAACCGCCGCGATCCGTCGGCGTCGAACGAAGGCGGCGCGATCGAATCGAGCACCTTGAGATAGCGGTAATCGTTCGGCTGTCGAGCGAGCACAATCAGGAAGTTTTCGTGCGACTGCATCGCTGTCGTCGCTTCACGGCTCTCTCCGAGCAGTTTTCCGTTGCGGGCGGCGAGCAGTCGGCCGTCGAACCAAACGCGCCGAACTTCCTGCGAGCCTTCGCCACGCGTCTCGCGCGGCACATACGTGGTCAGTTCAAGCGTTCGGACTTGGCCCTTCGGCAATCCGATCGGCCGCGCCAGACGCAGATGGAAGTCGGTCTGCTCGACCAAGTACGGCTTGCTTTCACGGTCGGTCGCCGACAATTCGAAATCGGCCGACATATCGAAATTGTTCGCCCGCAATTGCTCCGTCATCGTCACCCAATGCCCCGGTTTGACGAAGTTTTGCACCTGGTCGGGGTCGTCGGGATAGCTGGTCAACTTGGTCAGCTCGTAGTCGGGCAGGTCCTTTTTCTTCTTTAGCTTCAGTTGGCTTTCTTCGTCCTCTTTCTGCTCGGCTTCTTTCTTCGCTTGGTCCTCCTCGGCCGCTTTTTTTTGCGCCGCCGTGTTGTTCGAGCGGCAACCGGAACAGCCCGTGGACAAAGGCAGTATGGTCAAGAGCGTTAAGAGCCAGCCAAGCGGCGCGGCCCTTGTCGCCCAAGCGGATGGACGAAGCCGAGCGGGGGCTGGAACCGTCTTCATAACGCGTCACCTGCGTTGAAAGAGTGCGTCGGAAAAACCGAGTGGATGTGGACGCCGTGGTTAGCAAACTAGCAGCGCGGCCGGCCGGATTCCAGCGCCCGAGCATAATCGGCGGGCGTGTCCAGGTCGTCGGGAACCGCCTCTTCCGCCGCCTCCGCGGGCCATTCGAGCTCCTGGACTGGCAAAAGTTCCAACAATCGATTGAGCCCCTCGTCGGGACCAAGTCGTTCGACATGGTTGGAGAAGGCAAAGGGGAACAAAACCGGATGACCACGTCGTCCGCCCGCTCGCGGCACGAGAATCTCGCCGGGAAATTGGCTTGCGGCTGCAATCAAGCGGTCGACCACGCGGCTCGACAACTCCGGCATGTCGGCCGGCGCCATCAACCAAACATCGTCGGGGCCCGGCGCTGCGGATTGACTGAGGTGGGCGAGTGCGGCGCGGACCGAATCTTTCATGTCGGGCGGATCGACCGCTGGCAGCACCAGTTCAACGCTTGGTGCTGGCGAGGGCGACGGTGAAGGCGAAGCCGACGGAGCCGGCGAGGACAAGAGGGCCGGCGAGGACAAGAGGGCCGGCGGGGAAGATAACACGGCGGACGGTGAGAGCGACAGCAAATCGCCCGGGGATTGAAACTTGCGTAGCCGCTCATGAAGCGGCTGGTCATCGCGTCGAGCGACGACCACGATCCGCTCAACGCGACTCGCGCGCCACCGCACGATCACACCTTCGATCACGGTTGCCGATCCCCATGGCAAGAGCAGTTTGGCCCGCCCCATACGTTGGCTGCGGCCGGCCGCCGGCACAATCGCGAACGCCCGCAAAGGTGGACGGCGAGGGATTGAGTCTTGGGACACGTGCATTTTCCCTTGTGTGCGTTCGACGAAACATCCAACTTGTACGACGGACTTCCAGTCCGTCGACGCAGCAAGCTCGACAAAACATCCTTCTCGTACGACGGACTTCCAGTCCGTCGCCGCGGCAGTATCGGCCGATTGGAAGTCGGTCATCCCCAACGACTCGGCCACGCGAATCTAATCCGTCATCCCGTACGATGGCGAGGCGGAGTTTTGGCCGGTCTTGATTCCGTTAGGCAATTGGGGCACACTCAGTAGGTCTAACGCACAGGTTTCTGGCACAAGGCTCGCAGGCTCATGGTCTCTCATTCCACCTCCGGTTCCGCGTCGTCCCACGGCAATCCGCAAGACCATGGCGATTCCGGCCATGCGCACCATGACGGCGAGCATCACGATTCCGGCGCGCCGGATTCGAGCGCACCCGACGCGGTGTTCCGCAGCGCCTTCGACAGCGAGGACCAAAAGCAGTTGCTCGAAGAAGACTCCGAGGCTTGGTACAACGTCACGGGCGAGCTATTGACGATTGTCACGATTGGCGTCGCGTTCTTTATTTTCATCGTGGTGTTGATCAGCCGCTAGCGGGCATGCGTCCACCGCAAGCTCGTGGCGGGGCATGGCCACAACCAACGGACTTGCAACGATGCGTGAACAGCCGACTGACAGCGGCGTTTGTGGACCGATCGATCTGCGGCGATCATTGCTGGCGCGGCGGGATTGGCTTCGAGTCGGCGCGTTGACGGTCGCCGCGCATGCTGTTCCCGCTTCCTGGCTGGCTTCCACCGGGATGGGTTCAGCTGGTCTAACGGGAACCGCTGGCGGCGCGGAGAACGTCGCGAGCGCGATTCGATCGGCGGAAACCGAGTCAGGCCGGGCGCGGTCTGTCGTCGTGCTGTGGATGGCGGGCGGCGTCACGCACATCGATTCGTTCGATCCGAAACCGCAAGCGCCGGTCGAGGTTCGCGGAGTTTTGGGCGACATCGCCACATCGCTGCCCGGAGTGCGGTTTAGCGAGACCTTGCCGCAGCTATCGCGGATGGCGCATGAATTGGCGGTGATCCGGAATTTTTCCCACGACAGCGACGACCATTTGCTGAGCCAGGTCTATACGCTGTCTGGCCGCAAGGTGAATCAAAACCAGTTGTTTACGGAGCCCAATGTGGGCTCGGTGGTTTCGCGGTTGCAGGGGCCGCGCAACGGACTACCGGCCTACATCGCGGTTCCCGGGATCACTCGGCCTGGCCCGCCGCCGCACAATCTGTTCGTCAGCGGCTGGTTGGGAAGCCAGCATGTGCCGTATTGTCTCGGTGGTCTGCCGGAGCAACCGGACTTCGCGGTGGGCGAAAAACTTTTCGATCCACCATCCGAGGCGGAGGAATCGCTCGCTCCCGCTTCAACGTCGTTGGGCGCGGATGTTCCTTTGAGCCGGCTCTCGCGGCGGATGGAATTGCGCGAGAGTTTCGACCAAGCGTTGCGGACATTGGATCGCCAGGACGCGATGGTCGCCGCCGAGAGCCGTTACCGCGACGCGCTGCGTTTGTTGACGACGCCCTCGGTTCGGTCGGCGTTCGATTTGTCGACAGAGCGTGCCGAGGTCCGCGAGCGGTACGGTCGCACCAAGATTGGCGGCCGTTGCCTGATGGCGCGGCGGTTGGTGGAAGCGGGCGCGCGGTTCATTCTTGTCGACTACGGTTACGATCCCGACTACGGAAATGTGTGGGACAATCACAACGCGCCGGTCCAAAATCATCCGCCGATCCAAAAGATGGTGTTTCGCGGTTATCACCTTGCCGGCATGGATCGGGCGTTCGCCGCGTTGCTTGGCGATCTGAAGGAACGTGGTTTGCTTGAAACGACGCTGGTCGTGTTCCTGACCGAATTCGGCCGCACGCCCAAGATCAATGCCAATGGTGGCCGGGACCACTGGGGCAAGGCCGGTTCAATCTTTTTGGCGGGTGCGAAAACGCGTGTGGGGCAAGTGATCGGCGATACGGGGCCCCAGGCGGCCGCGCCGACGGGCCATCGCTACTCGCCCGCCGATGTGCTCGCCACCACGTACGCCGCGTTGGGCATCGATAGCCGCCGAGTGATCCATGATTTTCAGGACCGGCCGCGATTGATCTTGGAGGAAGGCCGGGTCATCCCCGAGGTTTGATGGGGTGCCGGATTCCGTAGGCGCCAGGGCTCGCGACGCTCAACCCGCTTGCCTTGCACGCTTTTGCAGCACGCTTTCCCAAGGTGCTATTCCGCGGCTGATGTCAAGCTGAGGTCGCTTATGCACAGTGCAGGGAAATTGACAGTCGCCATTGTCCGCTCATTGCTTCAAGAAGCCGAGCCGGCCGCGTTGCTGGTCGAGGCGCGGATTCTGCGGCGCGTCGTGCGACTCGACCGCCGCCTCCCAGGGTTCGGGCTCGCCGCGCTCAACCGAAAAAGCTACTGCTTGGAGCGCGATCGACTTCTGTCTTTCGTCGATCGCGACGAAGTGGAACTTCCAGACGGATTCGAGTTGCCTCGGCTGGTCATTCTCTTGGCCCGCTCCGACGAGGAATCGTTCTTGGATGTCGAGACGCCGCAAGCGATGCTGCGGCGGTACGAGCGGCTGTTGTTCCGCGAGTCGGTTCGGGTCGAGTTGTTGCGGCGCGCGATGGACGCGCCGTCGCGCGGCGACTGGGCCGCCTATCGCGCGCGGAGACTTGGGGCGATGGAATTTGCCGAGGCCCAGGCCGTGCTACTGCGGGACGAACATCTTTTCCCAGCTCCCACAGAACTGGAGACGTACGTCGAGTTCGTCTGCCAGTACCTGGATTTCTGGTATTACTCGCCGGATAGTTTGGCGGCTTACTTTCCCGCCGTGCGCGATTGGGACGCGGTCGCCCGCTGTGTCGCTGAAGACATCGACCATGCCCGTATCCATGAGCGATTGCAGGCGTCGGAACTATGCCGGGCAGCCGCCGACGCCACGGAAAAATACGGTATTCCGCAACTTTCATCGCCCGCAAGCATTCAGCCGCTCGCGCCGCTGCCTCCAGCCGACTTCCGACGCTGGCAAGCGCAGGCCGAGTCGGCCGCCGCGCTCGGAAACTGCGTGAAGGCGTCGTTGTTGCACACCCGGGCCGCCTTACGCGCGCCGACGGAGCTCGCGAGCGAAGCCCATGAGTCCGCTCGGGCGGAAATGCGGCATTTGGCGACTCGGCTGCACGCCGCGTTACGGAGCGACCACGACGAGCTGGATAGCGGCCTGACAGACAGCGGCCAGACAGACAGCGGCCAGCCGGACAGCGGCCAGACAGACAGCAATCAACTGGATAGCAATCCGTCGGAAAGCGGCTTGGCGGAAACGATTGACAGGCCGACGATCGACGATTGGCAAGCGGCTTTGGTGTCGCTGCTCGCGCCGGCCGCTCGCGGCTTTTGGACCAATGAACGGCGACTCTTATATGACCTACAGAAGGTTTGTTTGGAGCGTGAACGGGGTGTGTTCCGAGTCGACGTCGTGGAGTGGGTGAGAACGTTCGGGGCTCGGCCATTGCGCCGCCCACTACCGCTACTCCGCGACGCGCTGGTGGTGAAACACCTCAAGACGGCTCGACGTCGGGTTGTGACCGCGCGAGTGGCGGAAGCGGACCGCGAACTGTTAATGCGGCTGGTGCGGAACGTGTTGGCGCGATCCGAGCGGGAGACGCGGCGGAACTTGCGGCCGGTCGTCACCCAGGCTTTCAATCAAGTCGGATTGGCTCCGAACAACATTCCCGAGCGGGTCGCTCAGCGGAAGATTGTCGAGGAGTTGTTGGATGAGATCGTTGAACATAGCCATATCAGCTTCGCGAATCTGCGCGACGCGATTTCCAAGAACGATTTGAAATTGCCCGACGTCGAATCGCCGCGCGAGTTGATTCGTGGCGACCGGTTGCTGCGGGCCGACCGAAAATTGGACCGGCATCTGGACGGCATTTATCGCCGCGCGGCCGTCTATCAACGCTGGCCACAGCGGATCAGCTCGCTGGTGTTTGGCACGCCGCTCGGCCGACTAATCACGAAACATGCGGCGTTGCCCTACGGCAGCGCGTTCTTGGCACTGGAGTTCCTGCGGCATCTGACAGCGGGCATCGTTGGCAATCAGGCCAAAGGTCCGGATGCTTCCGCCGACCCGCTGCACAACTTGCCGCATATGGAAGGGGCGTCGCGCGCCGGTTTTTTCTTCTACGCTATGGTGGCCGTGTTGGGGACGTGGCTGTCGTTGGTCATTCACCGGGCCGATTTCCGCGAATGGAACATCTCGCAACTGTCTCGACTATGGCATTTCCTGCGGGTGCTGGTGATCGAAGTTCCACGGCGAATCATCAACGCGCCGATCGTCCGCCGTGTGCTGGAGAGCCACTGGTTCTCCGGTTTATGGAATTACCTGTTGCGGCCGGGATTGACTACCGCCGCGATGTGCGGGGCGGCATATCTATTGGATCTCGCGCCCTCGCGGCGGTTGTCGTTCGAGATCTTCTTGATCGTCAATTTATTCCTTAATTCGCCTGGCGGCCGGTATTTAACCGAAATCGCTGCCGACTTCCTCGTAAGGCTTTGGCATGAACTCACGGCGCGGGTGTTCGCCAACGTCTTACATTGGGTCATCGCCGTATTCCAGGCGTTGCTGGTTTGGCTGGAGCGGGTGGTGTATGTGGTGGACGAATGGCTGCTATTCCGCCGCGGCGATCGTGGCGGCTTGCAAGTGTTCAAACTGATCGGCGGCGTCGCGTGGTTCTTTATCTCGTACCTGATAGTCTTTGTGTTCACCTTATTGGTTGAACCGCAAATTAATCCGATTAAGCACTTTCCGGTCGTAACGGTATCCCACAAGTTGATTTTGCCGACCGGCCCATTATTTGTGAATCAATTGACGCCGTATCTGGGGAAGACTCAGGCGAACGCGCTGGTATGGACCACGATCTGGCTCGTTCCCGGCGTGTTCGGTTTCCTCGTGTGGGAACTCAAGGAGAACTGGCGGCTTTACGTGGCGAATCGGGCTCGTGGCCTCCGCAAGACGGCGATTGGCCAGCATGGCGAATCGATGGTCCGTCTGTTGCGAGTTGGCTTTCATAGCGGGACCCTGCCCAAGGCCTTCACAGCGCTGCGCAAGGCAATTCGAAAATCGGACTCGCGGGCCGAAGCCGTTTTGACTTCAGCCTCCGCGTCGAGCACCTCGGCGACCTACGCGGCGGACGCCACTCTGATCCAACCGCGATGGGACGCAGTGCGGCGCGTGCAACGGTCGATTCAGCGGTTCGTGGAACGCGAATTGATCGCGGTCATGGAAGAGGCCCGGTTTTTGCGCGGCGCGGCGCTGAGTGTCGACCGGGTCGAGGCGGCTAACTTCCGCGCGGACGTCTATCTGGCCTGCGCGGCGTTTCCCGGCGAGCTCATCTGCTTGACCTGGGAAGACCTCGACGGGGTACTCAACGGCGGCATCTCCGCCGAAGGTTGGCTTACGCGGCTGGACGAGGATGATCGCGAAACGATCAACATGGCGGTGAGCGGTCTGTTTCAGCGCGCGGGCGTAGATCGGGTTCAAGGGCCGATCGGCGGCAAACCGCTCGTGGAAAACACGTGGCAAAACTGGAGCAACTTCTGGTCGCTCACCGCCACCCTGAACTCAACTCCGCCGTCGTCCCCATAAGCCACGCGGGCGGATTCAATGCGACCGTTGTCGATCTATTGGAAAGTCCACGCCTGGAGATTGCCTTGCCGTTAAGGTCGACGCATTTCACTCAATTTCGGTATTTTCCCGCGCCTTCGAACTTGATTTAATCCCATCCGTTCCCAGGGAAGGATCAAGCGTGCCCCGATCGCAGGAGGGGGAAGGCAATGGATTGGCAGTGGATGCGAGGGCGTTTGGGGCGTCGTGCGGGTCGATCGAGGCCGCCGGCGCGATTCCGGCGAGTGCTAGCGGAGCGGCTCGAGCGGCGGGCGTTGTTGGCGACATGGGCCGCCGACACGACAGGGTGGGTCATCGACTTGGCGGCCAACGAATCCGTGGGGGTGGTGCAAGGCGCGGACCCGTCCGCGTACTGGCTGCGTTTACAGGGCGGAGTTTGGAACGGCGGCGGTCCACAGGCGATGTTGATCGGCGGCTCGGCGGGCGATGTGGAGATCGTCGCGGACGGTCGCGCCCTTTACGAGTTTCGGTTTCGCGACGCGACGTCCCAGGAGGCGTTGTCAACGGTGTCGTTGCGGGACGGAGTGTCGCCGCCAAGTTCGAACCGCTTCGAAGCCGAATTGTCGACTGCGGCTGGGGCGATCTCCACAAGCACCGCCGTTGCGGTGACCGGGACAAATGTGGTGCGTGGGGATCGTGCCGACGGGATCGAATTGGTCCG
>JBJTOW010000478.1:0-2659 GCA_046074805.1 Planctomycetota bacterium
CCGCGGTCGGCGGAGACGCGTCGCGAATCATTCGAGCAGCTCGATGGCCGCTTGCGGCCGATCCGTGAAAAGCTGCTCGCCGAACGTGGTCGACGGCCCCGGCCCCTCACGGATACGAAAATCCTCACAAGCTGGAACGGCCTCATGATTCGCGGATTGGCCGACGCGGGTCGGCTGCTTAAGAATCCGGAATACACGTCGATGGCGGCGCGGACCGCCGAGTTCACCTTGCGTGGTTTGCGTCTACCCGACGGCCGCCTCGCCCGGACTTGGACCCAAGGCCAAGCGCGGCTCGCCGCGTATCTCGATGACTACGCTTTTGTGATCGATGGCCTGATCGCTTTGCATCGCGCTACCGGCGAAAACCGCTGGTTAGAGGAAGCGGATAAGTTGCAGGCCGAGCAGAACCGCTTGTTCGCGGACTCGAAAAACGGTGGATTCTTTTTCACCGCTCACGACCACGAGTCGCTTTTGGCCCGAGCCAAGGAGATTACCGATGGAGCCGAGCCATCGGGCAATTCGGTGGCCGCCTGCAACTTGGTTTACCTCGCCGCCGCCCGCAAGCAGCCAGCCTATCGGGCTCAAGCCAAAGCAACGATCGAATCCGCGACGATGCTGTGGACGTTGGCGCCGGGCAGCATGCCCCGCCTCGCGCTCGCCGCCGGCGAGTTGATCGAATAGAGCTTTGGACCAGCGGATTTAACCGTCGCCTTCGATCTCTCGGATCAGGTCGGGCAGATCGGCGACGGACCGGATAACGTAATTGGCTCCGGCCGCGCGCATCGGCTTTTCGATGTCGACGAGCGCGAGTTCGATTTCGCGAGGATCCTCGGCCGCGATTTCCTCGAGCGACTTGCCGAGCATATTGCCGGTTTTGGCGACGCCGACGGTAAGGCAGCCTGAATTCTTTCCAGCCTGGCAACCGATCTCGGTATCGTCGATTACAAGGATGTCGGAGATTGGCTCGACGCCGAGCAATTCGGCGGCCCGGATGTTCATGTGCGGCGACGGGCGGCCTTCCAAAACATCGTCCGAACACACAATGACATCCGGCGAGTACCCCTGGGCGGCCGCTAGTGGCGCCACAACCGCCATCAATTCGCGCGAGTAACCGGTTGTCGAGCCAATCTTCAGTCCCCGTTGGCGACACTCTCGAATCACCTCTACAACGCCGGGAATAACATCGGAATGGCGGGCCAGCAGTTCCTTTTGGATCGGCGCGAAACGCCGGTACATCCGGTCGATGTCTTCCTTGGCAGCCTCGCGGCCGAACAGTTCCTTCCAGGCATTGGCGACTCTCGGCAGGGCGGTGATCGCGGCGATGTGGTCGCGTTTCGACATACCCATCGGAAGCCTCGCTTCCGCGTCAGTGATCGCGACACCCTCGAGCTCAAAGACCTGACGAAAGGCGAGCGATGGCGCGCGGCTTCCGTAGTCCACCGTTGTTCCCGCCCAGTCGAGGATCACAGCCTTGATTTTCATGATTCCCATCGCTCCCAATCGAATTCCGCGAGCCCGAATGCGAGTGTCATCCCCGAACCTCCCGTGCCGGTTCGAATATGAACACCCGGAAGCGGCTCGGCGGCGAACACTGGCAGAGTCGCATGTTTCGCGTAAACGCCATGCCAACGCTCGGAGATATCCCAATTGGGCAAGCGGATGATCTTACGCAATTCCCGCAGGATCAATGCGTCGATTTCCGCTTTGTCGAATGGTTCGATCGCGTCGCCATACTCATGCGAATCACCCAAGACGACCTCGCCAGCATCGTTTTGCGACGCCATGACATGAATGCCGAAGTGGTCAAGTTCGGGTGTCTCTGCGGCGATCCTGAGACGCAGCGCTTCCAGCGTTTCGCACGCGGTGAACACCGGGTAGTGACGAAGGGTTAGTCCGCTTGCGAGGTGCGGACCGATTCGCCAACCGTCGGGCTGCGGTAGGGTCCGCAACATTTGGAGCTTACATGGCTTCAGGCCTGACTCGCCGAGCATCTCGGGAAACAACGTGGCGAAGTCGGCGCCGGAGCAGACGATGATCTGGTCGGCGAGCCACTGCCGGCCGTCGGCCGAGCGTACGCTACCTGGTAGCGCTTCGCGGATGAGAGTCTGAAAATGAAACCGCACGCCGAAGTGGTCGGCGAGCCAACGGGCGATTCGAGCGGCAGCCGTGCGCGGGTTCACACACAACTCGGTCGGGCTGAACCAGCCGCCCCGAAGGCCTTCGGGCTGCGCGGCTGGTGTGGCCTGTTCGATATCCGCTGGCGCGAGCAGTCGGCCGGCAAATCCGAGTTCCGGCGCCAGGGTGGAAAACTCTTGGAGAACCGCCCATTCGTCATCGCGGTGAGCTAGATGGAGCGATCCGCAGGGGTTGACCCAAACTCCGGCTGACTGCGCGAGTGACTGCCACCGCGCTGCGCTCCGCAACGCGGCCTGTCGAGCGACTCCAGGCCGCTGACCGATGGGCCAGATCATACCGAAATTGCGAACTGTCGCTCCTTCGGCCTTGGCACTACGCTCGAACACCGCGACATCGTGGCCGCGTTCAGCCGCCAACCAAGCGTGCGCCAACCCCACGATCCCCGAGCCGACCACCGCCACTCGCCCCATCCAGATGCCTCCCGCCGACTAATTGACGAGTCTCTATTTTGGTACCAACCTAG
>JBJTOW010000479.1:0-7796 GCA_046074805.1 Planctomycetota bacterium
TCGCGATCACCACAAGCAGTTCGACGAGCGTAAATCCCGTGGCTTTGGCGGCGGTTGCTTTGCCGGCGGTTGCTTTGCCGGCGGTTGCTTTGCCGGCGGTTGCTTTGCCAACGGAAAAGCCTCGGCCCCGGCCTTGGAATAGGCGACGGCAATTCCCTGCGGCACTCATACGGACGCTAGCTAAGGCGGTAAAGCAAGACATCACTCCGTTCTCCCTCCATCAAACTGGAAACGAACAAACCATGCCGGGACGTGCTATGCCGGTTATGGCGATTTGCGTGCCAATTGTTTCGTGGGAAGATCGCTCGCCTTAAAACGGCCCTCAGAGCCGCGAAAACATGGCAAGAAAGAGTCGTTGCGGGAGATTAGGCAGTTTTCGAGGCCAAACGGTTGACCTTCGAGCCCCGCACTGGTGATGGCTAGGCCGTGACTGGCCACGGATCCCGTGAATCCTCGCGGGTCAGAGGAAGAAGCCGGCTCCGGCAGGCCAGCTATTCAATTCGCCGTGCGACTGCCGGGGATGGCCCTGGACGATAGGGATCGTGGAAAAACTTTGGCGAGCGTCCCGCGTTGGTTGGTCGCCGGACGCCGCCGAGGGCATCCGTTGATATGGGAGAAACGGTGGCGGACTGGAAAGGGCGGCGACAGCGAGGCCACAATGTCCGAACGACACTTCGCGACACCAGCCTTGAAGTGTTATGGCGCACTAGCGGCTCGTGGCGAGGACGAAGGAACGACGGAGGCTCAGTATGTCGGAAAATGTTGTGGAGCGGTTCGTTCGGCGACTCGCCACGTCGGTGGCCATCACGCCGTCCAGGCTACTGGCGGCCTTGATGACGGGCATTCTGATAGTCGCCAAATTGGATGGAGCAAGCACCGGTGTCGGGTGCGCGCAGGCCGAGGAGCCGGGACTTGTCGGGCACTGGCCGCTCCAGGGCGATTGCCGCGACCATTCCGGCCACGGGCTCCACGGGATCAACCATGGCGTCGACTTAGCGACTGGACTGTTCAATGGCCGAAACGCCTATATCGAAATCCCCGCGAGCGATTCTCTACGGCTTGGGACAGGCGACTTTACGATTGTCGCTTCGGTGTTTACGGACGAAATTGTCGACGACACGCTGGGCGATGTCGTCAGTCTTTACGACGCGCGGCGGCGACGCGGCGTGACGCTCAACCTGAAGGCCAGTTCGGGCGGCTATCAGTCGTCGGGCGACGACCGCCACGTGTACTTCGGCATCGACAACGATCGGCTGGGCGAATGGCGCGATTGCGGCCGGCCGAACCGCACCAGCAACTATGTGGCCAACTCGCTAACGGTGTTCGACGGACATCTGTACGCTGCCACCATCGACGCCCAGGATCACGCCGACTGGCAGCATGTCTACCGTTACGCGGGAGGCGAGCGATGGGTTGATTGCGGCCGTGTCGGACCGACGAAGTCCACCGGTGTTATGGCTCTGATCGTCCACGGTGGCCATCTGTATGCCGCCACTTCCACCTACGACTGGACGCGGGTTTTCTCCGGCGAATACGAGCCGGCGCGGGTTTATCGCTACGCGGGCGGAACCAACTGGATCGACTGTGGCCAGCCCGGTGAGATGCTCCGGATCAACTGCTTGGCGAGTTTTGGAGGCAAGCTGTATGTTGGCGGCGACCGTGGATTGCCGCCGCCTGGCGAACGGCAATGGACGGGCCGTCCCTACAAGATCTATGTCTATGAGGGCGGGACGAAATGGGGCGTCTCTGGGAGTTTTCCGCCGGAACCGCCCCGCAGTTTGTATGCGCACGCAATGGCTGTTCATGACGGCCGTTTATATGCCGGCTATCCCAACGTTTTCGCCTTCGATGGACAAACATGGCGGTTCGCCGGTTTGCCGATTGGCGACACGCCGATCG
This sequence comes from Planctomycetota bacterium, assembly GCA_046074805.1. Lineage (GTDB taxonomy): Bacteria > Planctomycetota > Planctomycetia > Pirellulales > Pirellulaceae > CAIXSC01. The sequence goes on from JBJTOW010000479.1 coordinate 1,900, forward strand.
ATCAGAAGCCGCACCTCCAAGTCCACTCGCTGGAGGTCTATCGCGGCCGGTTGCTGGCCGGTATGTGGCCCGAAGCGCGGGTCGTCGAGTACGTCGACGAAGTGCCGGGCGGCGAAACGTGGCGTGATCGCGGAAAGCTCGGCGACGGCTCCGAAGTCAATTCCCTGACCGTCTACAACGGGCAACTGTACGCTGGCGCGATTCCCCGTGGCGAGGTGTCGCGGTACGAATGCGACGGCCGCTGGAAATCGCTCCGCAAGTTTTTCTCGCCGCCGAATTGGGAGCCAGGGCCGCCGACCGCGCCGGTCCGCGAGGAAATCAATAACTGGACCCGCGTCACCAGCTTGACGGTTTTCGACGGCCGGATGTTCGCTAGCCTTGGAAGCTGCACCAGTTCGGTCAAGGACGCACCCGCCGACATGCGAGGTCGAATTTACTCGTTGCAGGCAGGCGAATGCGTTTCCTACGACAAGGACCTTGGCCCCGGCTGGAAACAGTTGATGGCGGTACGAACCGGAAACCGGCTGAAACTGTACATCGACGACAAGCTGGTCGCCGAGTCCCCGCCATTCGATAGTTCGGCCTACCAACTGGATGTCGATGCGCCGCTACTTATTGGCTTCGGCGAGCACGATTATTTCACTGGCCGGATCTGCGATGTGCGTCTTTATCGCCGAGCACTCCGGTAGGTCGCCCAGTCGCGGCGTTGGAATCGGGAGCACTGGGACCACCAGGGCCTATGGAGCCGCCCGGTCCGCGACTGCGGCCGCCGGGAAACCGGCGGTTCCAATCGGGTGGCGGTTGGCGGTCGCGGAAGTAGAGTGATCGCAGGGTTTGTTGGAAGCGTTCGCGAGGCATGGCGTCGAGCCATTCGCGATCTTCGGCGGTTAGCGATTCGCGGTAGTGTTTTTCCAGTTCGTCGCGGGTCGGTTCGAATTGCCGCAGGAACGCCGCCCGGCACCATTTCAAAATCAATTCCAGCTGCTCTTTCGGTGTGGCGGCGGCAAGTAACTGTTTGCGATGGGCATCGGTCAGCCGTTCGGCGAGCGTTTTCATTTCGCCGGGTTGGATCGGCGGGATGGCGTCCGGCTCGTTGAAGGTCTGCATCAACGTGTAGACCAACATAAAGTGCTGTCGTTTTCGATCCGTAGTCTGTTGCAATCGTTCGGCCAGTTGCGGCACCCGTTGTTCGAAGTACGGCCGCGAGCGTTGCAGGTACGCTTCGATCCATTCCATCACGATCTTCGCGTCCTCGACCGGGATGGTGACTTGGGGTATGCCGAGCCGCCGCGCCTCGTCGCGCCGCTGTTCCTGTTGTAAATGGCGGATTTGATCGACGCGGGTTCGCGGATCCATCCCCAACAACTCGGCCCGTTCGGCGGCCGTCAGCGTTTGCAACCAAGCGCTGTAGGAGGCCAATGTTTCCAGTAGTTGGGGGGCCCGCGGATCTTCGTTAAGCTCGGCATGCAACTGACGCATTCGCTGCTGTTCGGTGGGCGACAGCCGATCGAATCGGTCTTTTTTGCGAAGCAGTTCCGCTTGGTCGCGGGCCTACATTTGCCGCACCCGCTCCCGCCGCGACTCAAGATCTTCCCCAACCACCGGACCGAATGGCGCGGTGTTCGATGCGGCTGTCGGCGCGGCTGTCGGCGCGGCGATTGATGAGTCGCCTGATGAATCGTCGCCCACGACCGGTGGCGCGGCCACCGCGACTGCGGTGGGGAAGCCAACAATCCAACTACCCGTGACGGAATCGCGCGTGACGGAATCGCCGGCGATCCAACCACCGCCGATCCAACCATCGTCGATCCAACCACCGTCGATCCAACCACCGGCGATCCAACCACCGGCAGCCAGTGTGGCGGCGAAAGCGATGCCTCGGATGGTTTGCATGGGCCGGGTGAGTCTCAACGGTTGGGCCAATCGCTTCGTGCGGCCAAGTCTCTGGGGTGGGCGACGGATCGGCGTCTCGGGTTGCTGGGAAGACGTTCGCATGGAATCACGGCGCATGGCGTGGATCCTCGCGAAAGAGGCATTCCTGGTCGAGCAATCGTAGGAACTCGATGTCTTCGGCCAGCAAATACTCGTCGACGCGTTCGACGACGGGGAGATCGCGGAGCAGTGGTTCGTCGGGAGACGGCCAGAGGCGGTGCCCCAGGGTCCAGCCGATGAGGCTGGAAGCGAGCACGCCGCCTCCCGCTGCGGCGCCGAGCAGCCAGCGCAGCCAACGGCGGCGTCTGTTCCCCTTCGCTTCGGCGGTTTCCGCGTGCACCGCGACCATTTCGAGCGTGCTGCTGGTGAATGCGGCGGAGGCCTCTGTGCGTGGGAGGGCGTCGAGCAGATCCCAGGCGCGTTGCAGGTCGTGGAGCCGACGTCGATATTCGGGATCGCGGGCCAAACGTTTTTCCACCACCTCGGCCAGGGCTGGCGACAGTTCGCCATCCAAATAGGCGACCAATTCGGATTCGATGGCCGATTCGGCGGAGGCGGGTTGGGCGACGGCGGATTCTGGCTGCGTGCTCATAAAACGGGACTCGCTAGGATTTGCGCTCGGGCCGCGCGCCCTGTTGCAGGTAAGGCTCGAGTACAACCCGCAGATTCTCTCGAGCTCGCCACAGCAGCGATTTCACGGAGGACACTGTCAGTTCCATCGCCTGGGCCACGTCCGCGTAGCTCATTTCCTCGAATTTCGACAACAGCAGCGCCATCCGTTGCTGTTCGGGCAGGCACTCCATGGCCAGCCGCACGATCTCGGAGAGTTCCGTATTGTCCAGCCGACGTGCGGGCATTAGTCCGCTCGCGGCCTTCGCCAGTTGCTCCAAACTTATTTCGTCGGTGTCGCCGACATTGGTGGCTGGGGCCCGCACTTCGCGCCGCCGCGAGTGCATTCGCAGCCAATTACTAGCGACGTTATGGGCGATTCGGTAAATCCAGGTGGAAAAGCGGGCGTCGGGCGAATAGGTTTTGCGAGCTCGGTAGACCCGCAGGAAGACTTCCTGGGTAAGGTCTTCGGCCGTCTGCCGTTGGCCGACCAAGTGGTCTAGGACCGCGATCAGCCGGTTTTGGTACCGGGCCACGAGTTCTTCGAACGCCGACGCGTCGTCGTTCCGCACTTGCAGCATCAGCCGCACGTCCGGATCGGACATTTCGTAGTTGGAATTCTCTGTCGTGGCGCCCGACAACTGGCCGCTCCCGTCCGGGGGTTCGCGATTCCCGCAGGCCGCGCATCCGCTCTTGCGCCCGCCGTCGCTCCTGTGTTCGTAAAACTAACCGCTCACGCCGCCGATGGCCAGTTCTCGGCCGCCAAACGTAATCTGTTGAACACGCCGGCCCGCGTGAAGTTGCTCGCGGCGAATCGCTTTAGCTCGGGTTTTTCCGCGAGTTCCTCCTATGGAAACGTATCTTGGCCGCGTCTTTACGTTTCGCCCCATCGTACGCTAAACAATGTCGTTTCTTTCTCTGTTTCCCGTTGTCACCTCACAAGGAACCGCGCCATGTCCGCCGCCTCGCCGAAGTCTGTGAACCGCCGCGTTTTCGTCCATGGGGCCGCCGCGATCGCGGCCGGTGCCGCCTACGCCAGTTGGGCTGGCCAGTCCAACTTGGTCCTCGCGCAGGCCCCTGCTCCGCTGGTGGAATTGCCGAAGTTGCCGTACGCCTACGACGCCTTGGAACCGCACATCGACGCCAAGACGATGATGATCCACCACACCAAGCACCACCAAGCGTATATCGATCGCTTCGCCGGCGTGCTGAAGGACCACCCGGACCTTGCCGCGAAGAAGCCCGAGGAACTGCTCAAGAATCTCGCCGCGTTGCCGGACGCGGTCCGAGCGATCGTTCAGAACCACGGTGGGGGCCACGTGAACCACACGTTGTTCTGGAACACGATGGGCCCCGGCAAGGGCGGCGAGCCCAAAGGCAAGCTCGCGGAAGCCATCAAATCCAAGTTCACCAGCTTCGCCAATCTGAAAGAGGCGGTCACGACCGCCGCGATGACCCGTTTCGGCAGCGGCTGGGCATGGCTGGCGCTTGGCAAGGACGGACTGGAGGTTCTCAGCACGGCCAACCAGGATTCGCCGTTGTCCCTCGGCAAAACCCCGCTCGTCGGCATCGACGTTTGGGAGCACGCCTATTACTTGAATTACCAGAACCGTCGCGCTGACTACGTGAAAGCGTGGTGGAACGTGGTCGACTGGGACGCTGTCGCCAAGAATTTCCAAGCCGCTAGCTAGGCCCTTCGGCGACCCACGTTACGTTCTTGCCCGGGTGTGGATATACCCGGGCAAGAATGATGAATGAATACGACCAAGTGCGGTTCATGCGTTTGTGGACGGCGGCTCAGCCGGCCGTTTCGAGCTACGTGCATGCGCTGGTCTGGGACGCGGCCGCTGCCGAGGACGTCGTCCAGGAAGTTTCCATCGCGTTGTTCCGGCGATTCGGCGAGTATGACGAAACGCGTCCGTTTATCGCGTGGGCGCTCGGCGTCGCCAAATTCCAAGTGCTCGGCTTGATTCGAGATAATGCCCGCAATCGCGTGATTTTCGACGACGAACTGTTGGGGCGGTTCACCGATGTCTGGGCCGAACGCGCTCCGCGATTGACCGACCGCGGCGCGGCGTTGCAGGAATGCCTCGAGGTACTGCCCGCGCGGGCTCGAAATCTCGTTCGACTGCGGTACTTCGAGGAGCTTACATCCGAACAGATCGCCGGACGTTTGGGCGGCACTGGGGCCGCCATTCGAGTCGCGTTGCAGCGCATTCGTCGGCAACTGCGGGAATGCGTCGAACGGAGACTCCGCGTCGCGGGAGATTCGCCATGAGCGATCACAAGCGGCCCGAAGACGGCTGGCTCGACGGCTGCCTGGACGGCGATCTTTCCGAGTCCGAAAGTCGCGATTTGGCGGCTTGGCTGCGTTCCGACGAACGCGGTTTGCGCGAATTGGTCGACGCGATGCTGTTCGAGCAACAGATCCGCGCGGCCGTTGTCGCGCGGGAGCAGCAAGCGGCCTTCCAGCCCATCGGATCGTCTACTCTCGGCGACCTGGCCACTCACCGGGGATTCCTGAATCGCAACGCGAGCCACCGACGAACTCGCGATCGCTGGGCGTTCTGGAGCTTGTTGTCGCTCATCGCCGCCCTAACGGTAGCGGCCGCAACGGGCTGGGGTGGTGACCTGCGGCGGTTGGCCCACTCTCTCCGATTGATTCCCGCATATTCCCGGAAAGAAACGAAACAGCCCGGCGAGTCGACCGGCGTTCCCACACGGCCCACACCCTCGCAGACCAGTAGCTTGCCGACGACGAACAACGGCCCCAGCCCGAACCGAGCCGAGGCCCGATCGGCCGTCTCCGGCCAGGCTGGGCCAGCGAACCGTTTTTGTCGAGTCGTTTGGGTTGCGCGAGCGAAGGGAAACAAGGGAGGGCTGTCGGCCCATGACACGGCCGTCGCTCCCGGGGATCGTCTTGGAAGTGGCCACGTGCGGCTCGAGGCGGGCACCGCCGAACTGCTATTCGACAATGGTGTGCGGGCGATTTGCACCGGGCCAACCGACCTTGAATTGCGTGGACCGTCGCATGCTTGGCTTCATGATGGAGAGGTGGTGTTTCGAGTGCCGCCCGCCGGCATCGGCTTTAAACTGGAAACCAATGAAGCCGTGATCGTTGACTTGGGCACCGAGTTTGGCGTGCGCGCGGAGAGCGTGGATGGACCCAAACCGGGTGCGGGGACCGAGTTGCAAGTGTACGAGGGCGAAGTGCTCGCCAACACCAAGCCGGGTAAAACTGGAGCAGTTGTCCATCAGCGACGCGTCCTGGGCGGACAAGCCCTGCGCATCGGCGACGACGCGAGTGGCGGCGTGCGGGAACTGCCATTCCGTCCTGAGCGATTCGTGCATGAAAT
>JBJTOW010000480.1:0-4616 GCA_046074805.1 Planctomycetota bacterium
CGAAGCTGGGCAAAATCACGATCATCAAGGACACGCAACCGGACAACGGCCAGGATTTCAGCTTTAGCTTCGCTCCGCCAGTCGGAGATAGCGATTCGTTCGCGTTGGATGACGACCAAAACCCCACCCTGTCCAACACAAAGGTCTACAGCAATCTGGCGCCGGGCGTTTACACGATCACGGAGCAGGAGACGGCGGGCTGGACGCTGGAATCGATCGCGGTCGCGAACGACGCCACGAACAATAGCTCCGCGAATTTGGGCAATCGCACGGCGACGATCCATGTCGGCATCGGCGAGGAAATCACGGTAACGTTTGTCAACGTCACGACGCCTCTTGTCAAAGGCGTGAAGTTCCGCGACGACAATGGTGACGGTATCCGGCAGATCACCGAGCCAGGTTTGGCCGGCTTTGTTGTCGAGCTATACCTTGATAGCAATGGCGTTGAAGGCAGCGGCAACGGATCGTTCGAGCCAGTCGACTCGATCGGCAACGTGACGTTTTCCAGCGTGGGGCGCGATACGCTGGTGGGTACCGCGACCACCGACGCCAACGGCGCCTACAAGCTTGGTGTGCTGAGCGATGCGGTCGCTGGCCAGCGGTTCTTCATTCGCGAACGGCAGCAGTTTGGGTTCCGCGAAACGACAGGCACGCCGGCCGGTGCCGTGCGTTCGCTGGTTTATGGCGGCAACCTTGTGCCGCTGCCCGACCAGAATTTCGGCAACTTTTCCTGCACGGTCGACTTCGATCTGTCGTCGATCGATCCGATCATGCCGCTCAACGAAGGCATTCTGACGTTGCAATTGGAAGGCGGCGGCACGTTCACGGTGAGCCGCAACGATGGTCGATCATTCAGCGCCTACGATCCTTCCAACACGCAGACCAATCTGTTCACGGGTACGGTTCTGAGTAGCCGCTCGGTCGGGATGCCGGTCGCGATGGCTCGCGCGGACATCAAGATCACAGCGTCCGATGTGGCCGCCAACACCAACGTCAGTGGGGTGGATGATGTGAAGTTCGTCGTCACCGTGAGCAACGCGCAGCCTGGTTCCCGGCTGCGGTTCTTGAACGCGGTGAACATATTGACGTCGACTTCGGTGTTCTTACAGATTCGCGGCACGGCGTGCGGCGAACTGATCGCGGTTCGCGATGATGCCGCGGCCACCGGTGGTTCGGATGCGAAGCGGATCGCGATCGGCAGCGTGATCGGTCCGCTCAACGGCGGCTCGCAAGCGTTGACGTTCGAGGGCGTCCAGTACAACGCTCAGATCATCAATCCGCTGTTCGGCGGCAATCCGGCGATCGCCGGCATTCAAGTGTTCGCGGGGGCGGGCGACGACATCGTGCGGATCGGTTCCGGAGTCGCGACGCAGGATATCACGGTGCAGCAATCGACGATTTATCTCGATGACGGCAACGATTTCGCGCGCGTGGGCGGCCAGCGAGCGACGATATTCGGCGGCCAAGGCGACGACTTCGTGGTCGGCGGCGCGGCGGACGATGTGATCTACGGCGGAGCTGGCCAGGATCGGCTGTACGGCAGCGGCGGTCCGGACCGGATCTTCGGCGAAGACGGCGACGACCTGATCGGCGGCGGTGACGGGGATGATTCCCAGCTGTTTGGCGGTAACGGCAATGACAGTATTTCGGGCGGTCGGGGGAGCGACGGTATACGTGGCGATGCCGGCACCGATACGGCCTATCGCGATAACGCGGACCGCGTCGCTCCGTTGACTTGCGAGTCGGTGGTGTCGTTGGGCGCCGTGAGCGAGACGCCCGAAGTGGATGGCGTCCTGCGTAATCTCATCGACTCGGTGTTCAACGATTTCGAGGTGACCGACGGCGATGAAGATACGCTGGTCGACACAATTGATGAACTCTTGATTTCGTTGATGTAGGAAAACGAAGCAAGCGGCGGAACGGCCATCAGCCGTTCCTCCGCTCGCTCGCCAATCGCTCCCGTCACAGGTGCATTGTGGGCGCCAACTGTCGCAGTCGCTGTCGGCGCTGAATTAGCTCGGCTGGCCAGCGTCGCCGTGGCCGTCGAAGTTGAACTACGGGATGAGGTAGACGCCGCCCAGAATGACGCCAGTCTCCGCCAAGGCGCCGCGAGCGCTAAGCGGGAACGGCGGGATCATCCAGGGTGCGCAACTGCCTGGCCGGTAGTAGCCCAAAGCGTACTGGCACTCCGACATCGGGTGGATGCCCATGTTGTAGGGCAACAGGGCGATATTGGCGAAGAAGTGGGCGCCCGACACAGCTGGCTGGGCGAAGGGGCCCATCGTGTGGCCGTAGCGTTCCAATTGCTCTTCCTCGAAGTACAGCGGCTTGTGGCACAGTGAAGACGCTTTCCAGGTCATCGTGATCGGCGTCCAATTGCGGGCCGCGAGCGCCACGTCGTCCAGGCGGCACTCGCTGGGTACGCCACACCATGCCGCCAGGAAGCAAATGTCATCCTCGTTCAGATCCCGAAGGCGGATTCGCGTCGGGATGCCTTTGTCGTCGGTCACTTCCACTCGCAAGTGAGCGAACCCAGTCACTCGGCCTCGCGCCACTTCCACACCCTTGCGATCACGCCAGATTCGCGACGGCGACTGCTCGAAGGGGAAACCACAGTTCGCCTGATTCCCCTCTTGTCGCGAAGTCAGATTGCAGGTCGGCGTGATGTCGAGCGAGATCTTGGAGAGCGGATGCGACTTCACATGCGCTCGATGATCGTTGCACGCGTTTTCGTCGCTGCAGCAGTTCCGCTCGTTGTACAGCCGACGGCAAAACGCCGCGTTTCGCAAGGGAGTCTCTCCCGACTCGCCAGCCGCCGGCGGTGGTCCAGCCGGGCCTGGCTGAGCGGCGGTTAGCACCACGTTGCCCGCGTTGGAAGCGGGAGCTACCACGCCAGTGGACGCAGCGGTGCTTGTTCCCGTCGCCGCGACCACGACATCCGCCGTCGTTTTCGCCTCTACTTTACGCGGCGGTAAGGCGGGTAGTGAACGATGAGGGATGTTGGAAGGCGGGCCCATTGGCAGCACTCGTCGCGTCAGACCCGCCGGCGCGGAGACAGGCATGACGTTGGGCAATACTCGCAGCGCCTTCGCTGGTCCCCGGTCGCCAATCAACACCGGCGCCGGCGAAGGAGCGCTGTCAGCTACCGCCGGACCGCCGACGTTATCCGCGTTTTCCCCTTCACCTTCGGCGAACGGAACGCCTTGCTCGAGCACTTCGGTCGACGATTCGGGGGCGTTCTCGACACTGGCCCCACTGTCGGCGACCGCGTTCAAATCCTCGCCATCCGCGTTCGGACCGGCGTCTCCCATTGGATCATCGCCATCGTCAAGCATCCGCGTGGATGTGCCGTCGCCGGCGATATCCGCGCCTTCGGCCAAAGATCCACTGTTCGCTTCGTCAGAGATCTGCGCATCCCCTATTTGCCCATCCCCGGGCTGAGCGTCAGCGATCTGTTCGTCAGCGAATTGCGTCTGCCCGTCGGCGACTTGGTCGTCGATTCCGCGAGCGTCGATGCCGCGAGCGTCGATCTGGTCATCGGCAACCTGTCCATCCGCGAATTGCTCGCGGCTAGCGCCTCCAGAAGTGGATTCGTCAACGTTACCTTGGCCGTCGCCGCCGAGTTCGTCTTGAGCGTGGTTTGGCGCCGACGCGTCACTGGAGTTATCACGGTAAACGCCACTCGCGACGCCTTGGCCCCGTTCAGCAGCGGCGAACGTGCCGCCATCTTCCGGTTGGCTTGATGTGGAGCGACCGGCGGTAGCACGACTCGACGTGGCACGACTCGAGGTAACGCGGCTCGAAGCAGCATGACTTGAAGCGGCACGACTCGAAGTGACGCGGCTCGACGGGGCCGAAACGCGACTGCCCACAGCGATCTTGGAGACCGGCCGGTTGGAAATCGGTCCATTCAGCTCGACATCGCCGGACTCCACGGGCGCGGACTCGACGAGCGCGGACTCCACGGGAGCGGACTCCAATTGACCAGAGTCGGCTGGCGCGGAGTGAATGTCGGAGAGGCTGCTGTGGGCAGCACGATCACCGAAGGGATCTTGTCGGGGTTCGTCGACCGCTTGTTCGTTCGAAACTCGACGGACCAGTCCGGTCGCGGGCTTGGAGATCGGCGAGGCGCCGTCGCGTAGCCGCACACGCACTCCGGATGTCGCTTCCATGGTTATCCGGGGACGCAAGTCGGGGCGAGGCGCGAGCCCTGTTCCGGCACGCCACGTAGCCTGCGCACCCGACATCGGGGACGCCGACGATGGAACGCCCTTGGCAGCGGCGTTCAGCGGCGCTTGAAGTTGAACGCCGGAAGAGTGCGACGCTCGAGAGGAGGGGGAAGCTGGCTGCTGGGCGGCCAGCGGAGCGGGGTAGAGCAACAGGCCCCAGCCGGTGGCGAATCCGCAACCGGCCAAAATCGACGCCCGCAGCGTCTCCCGCCACCACTGGGCGGCTCGGCGGCGTGACTCCACGCCGCGACGCGTTGGGGCGGAACAATCAGCTTTGTTCGTTCGACGTGGAGTATTCGGGGCTGTAATTCGGTGATTCCTGCGTGATCGCAATGTCATGGGGATGACTCTCCCGAACGCTCGCGGCGGTCACTCGGATGAACCGCG
>JBJTOW010000481.1:0-5664 GCA_046074805.1 Planctomycetota bacterium
CCCCACGAAAACATCGGTCTCCACGCGGAATGGTTCCTGCCCATGGACTGTTGTCGCGGAGATCAAGGTCAACGCAGGCATGACGATTGTCGCCAAGGCTAGCACCACGAAGGCGAAGAGGGATGATACGCCGTGCCCCCACGCGCGGACGGCGAACGAGTGGCTGATGGAGCTGCGGTGGGCTCGCCGAAGTAACGCGGCGATGGATGGGGTCGGCATCGGAGCAGAACTCCTCGGGGACCGCTGGACGCGGAAACTGCGGTAGACTCGACAAAGGGCGAGAGAGTAGGAAAGTTCAAGACGCCCGTCCAGACACGTTTTTCCTGTTTTCAGCTTGCCATTCCGCCAATCCGCCAATCTGCCAATCTGCAAGTCGCTCGTCGCGCGACGGACTGGGAAGCTTGTCGAACGAAGCGCCAATGCCATTTTTTTACTTGGACGAAGCGATAACGCCCCGGCCGCGAAAGCAGTTCCATGCTGACCGATGATCTGCGCAATCTGGATCCGCGCGACACGAGCTATGCGAGCCGATTCGTCGAGCGTCTCTTGGCGGCGGTCGAAACGGCGAGGGCGAGCGACGCGCATCTACAGCCAACGCCCAACGGACTCGCCGTCTCCTGGCGACTCGATGGCGTGCTCCAGCCGGTGGGCGAATTTCCCGCCGGGAAGACGACCGACGTCGTCGCGCGGTTGAAGGTGCTGGCGGAACTATTGACTTATCGAGTTGATCTTCCGCAAGAGGGGCGAATACGTCGGCCCGGGCAGGGAGCCGACTGGCGGGTCAGCACGTTTCCCACCTTGCATGGCGAACGGGCGGTGGTGCGGTTGGTGGCGTCCGCCGCGGGCCCTCGCCGACTTAGTGAACTCGGGTTGCCGGCCGAGACGGACCGCGCGCTGCGCGGCTTGCTCGCCGAGACGGCCGGCGCGTTGCTCATCACCGGCCCGGCTGGTAGCGGCAAGACCACCACCGCTTATGCTTGCCTGCGTGACATCGTGGGCGGCCGCGATGCCGCTCGATGCGCCATCACGCTTGAAGATCCGATCGAGGCCCCGCTAGACGGTGTCGTTCAGTCACAACTTCAACCGGCCGCTGGCTTCGATTTGGCGACCGGTTTGCGTTCGGTGCTGCGGCAAGACCCGGAAGTAATCTTGATTGGTGAAATCCGCGATCGTATGGGAGCCGAAGGTGTGTTCAACGCGGCCCTCACCGGCCACCTCGTGATCGCAACTTTCCACGCCGCCAGCGCCGCTGGCGCAATCAGCCGCCTCGCGGAAATGGACATTGAACCGTATCTGCTGCGCAGCGGTTTGCTGGCGGTTCTCAATCAGCGGCTGCTCCGGCGTCTGTGCGACTGCGCCGCTCCGGCGAGCCCCGAGTCAGACACCTCGGCCACGCGGACGCCGGCCGCGATCGAGAGCCAGTTGATCATGCCGGACACGCGGGCCGCAAGGTCGGTGACTGGCGAATCCAATTTGGTTTGTGCTCGTCGACCGATCGGCTGCGGTGTGTGCCAGCGAACCGGATATCGTGGCCGTTTGCTTCTGGCCGAATTGTTGCTGACATCACCCACGGAGTTGGGGCGGGCCATCCTGTCGCGCGATGACGCCGCTCGGCTGGAACAGCTTGCCCAGGCCGCTGGTTTGGTTCCAATCGCCGCGCAAGCCGCCGCCGCCGTCCGCAGCGGTTTGACTTCGGAAGCCGAAGTCCTGCGAACGCTCGGCAGCAGTCGCTATTATCCCCCATCAACCGCCTCCACTCCGACCGCCAACCGTCACACCAACAACAACACCACCAACACCACCAACAACAGCAACAGCAGCAACAGCACCGCCAACTCCGCCGCAAACACCGACAACTCCACCGGTAGTGTCGGCGAACCGGGTATCGGCGCCGCTGGTATTGGTGTCGCTCTTGGAGACACTGACATCAGCCCGCCTCTGGGAGACGCTGGCTAACATGAGTGTGTTGCGTCTGTTGCTTCACGGATTGATTGCCATCGCGTCGCCCGCTGACGCCAGCCAATCCGGCGTCTTAGACCTGTGGTGGTTTCCTTATGGGGAAGTCGAAGAGCGGTCCGAGTTGTTCGCGGCCTACGCAGCGCTCTTGACGCAAGAGGAACAGGCGCGCCATGAGCGGCTTCGGTTCGAACGCGACAAACGGCAGTTTCTCGCGACGCGGGCGTTGGTCCGAACCGTGCTGTCGTTTTATTCGCCCGACGTTGCTCCGACAGCCTGGAGATTCGCGATCGGGGACCGCGGCAAGCCGAGCATCTCCGAGCCGATCGCGGCACGGGGCTGGCAGTTCAATCTCTCGAACACCCGAGGCTGCGTGGTGTGCGCGGTGAGCGGCGTTCATGCGCGGTTGGGCGTCGATGTCGAACGGCTCGACCGAGCCAACGATTTGTTGGCGTTGGCGGATCGTTATTTCAGCGCCCTGGAGGTGGCGGAACTTCGGGGATTGCCCCACAGCGAGCAATCGTCGCGGTTTTTCGATTACTGGACGTTGAAGGAAAGTTACATCAAGGCGCACGGCCTGGGGCTGGCGATCCCACTGGATAGCTTTTCCTTCCTGCTCGGGGCCCATTCCCAGGGACGGGGGCCCAGTCCGACCGCTAACGCCACGATCGATGAAACAACTACGTCGTCGATTGGCATCGAGTTCGATTCGCGTCGCGATGATGTTCCGGATCGTTGGTCGTTCGCTTTGATCGACGGACCGCCACGGTTTCGTGTGGCGGTCGCGCTGGAAACTTGCGGGAGCCGGCTGACGCTTCGGGCGCGGCGTTTCATTCCGTTGCTGTCGGAGCCGTAACCGAGGGCCATTCACCGGACGCGTTTCGGGGGGCGGGCACCCATTTGACGGTTGTGGGGACTGGAACTAAGATTCCTTCAGTGCCCGCCAGGAGGCCATTCAAGAGGCAACGTCGCTAGGGAAAGCACAGCCAGCGCGTGGGTCCTTTTTCTTACTTTGGGATAACTCCGCAAGCCCGGCACGTCGGCGAACGTCTTTGACGGTCGGTCCGAAGAAAGGGGCGGAGGCCACCGTTGGTTTTTTTGCCCGCGGGGATTTCGTGGTTTAGACTCGTCTTGGCCGTTGGTGCGTAACCACTTGTCGTTGTCGCGATGGTTGATCGCGATGGCGTTGGTGGTTCCCGATGGTCTTGCACGGCACCCTGGGATCTAGCTGCCTGGAAAGTACTCGCATGCCTTGGCGTTGGGCGTTTCCTCGACTGGCCGTGTCGATCGCGTGGGTGGCTGCCGTATCCGCTGGATGGATCGCTCCGTCCGCTGTCGCGCATGGGCAAACTCCCGCGATTCCGGCGGTCGCCGCCGACGCGGGAATCGACCCCGTCGCTGTTCTTGAACGGGGTCGCGAGCTCGAACGTGATCGGCGGTGGGCCGAGGCGCTTAACCACTATGAGCAAGCCGTGCGGAGCAATCCTTCGCACCGCGAGCTGACCGACCGATTGTCTTTGGCCAAAGCCCATTTTGATGTCGAGCGGCGATATACCGACGCGCAGTTCGTCCAGTCGTTGGAATCCTCACGGCTAAGGGAATCGCTCGACGCGTACGGCGAAGTTCTCAGCAAGATTCAATCGCATTTCGTCCAGCCGCCCCAATGGCATGATTTGGTGCGCCACGGCACTTTCCACTGGGAAGTGGCGCTCACCGAGCCGCTGTTTCTGCGGCGGCATGTGCCGCGAATGACGGCCGACCAAATCAACGCCTGTCGGCGGGAGATCCGCCAAATCACCGACACGCGAGCGCCCCGGAATCGGACGGAGGCCCGCGATCTCGTCGGCTGGGTCGCGCGTTTGGCCGAAGAGCGTTTGGGATTGCCGCCAACCGCCACGATTTGCGAGTTCGTGTGCGGCGCTATGAACTGTCTGGATGACTATTCGGGATACTTAACGCCCACGCAATTGGAAGAAGTGTTCTCGCAAATCGAGGGCAACTTCGTCGGATTGGGCGTCGAACTGAAGGCCGATGGGCAAGGCTTGATGATCGTCAACGTGATTCGCAACAGTCCGGCCGACAAAGGCGGACTGCGGAGCGGCGATCGCATCGTCGCCGTCGATGGCCAATCAACGGCTGGAAAAACAACCGACGTCGCGGCTGACATGCTGAAAGGCGTGGACGGCAGCGTCGTTGTCGTGGATGTCATGGATGGCGACTCGATGCTGCGATCGGTGCGATTGATCCGGGAACGCGTTGATGTGCCGAGCGTCGATGATGTGCGGATGGTCGACGCGGCGGCCGGGATTGGATACTTCAAGCTAACCAGTTTCCAGAAAACGACCAGCCGCGATGTCGACACCGCTTTGTGGGCACTCCACGAACGCGGACTTCGGCATCTCATCGTCGATGTCCGGGGAAACCCCGGCGGTCTGCTCACGGCCGCCGTGGAAGTGGCGGACAAGTTCATCGAAGAGGGGCTGATCGTGATGACGCGCGGTCGCAGCCCGAACGAAGACAACGATTACCAGGCGCAACGCAAAGGAACGTGGCGGGTGCCGATGTCGGTGCTGATCGACGGCGATTCCGCGAGCGCCAGCGAGATTTTCGCCGGCGCGATTCGTGATCATCGACGTGGCCGGATTGTCGGAGTCCGCAGCTACGGCAAGGGCAGTGTGCAGGGCATCTTCCCGCTCACTTCTTCCAATGCTGGCGTGCGATTGACCACCGCCAAGTTCTTCTCGCCGAGCGGCCAGGAGATCAATAAGAAGGGCGTCTCGCCCGACATCTTTGTGCGAACTGTCGCGAAACCGGTCGACGGTGTATCTCCGGTCTCCACTTCCGATCAACGCGGCGACGCGATTTTAAACGCCGCGGTGAACGCCATACGCGAGGGGCGATAAGCCGCCGGCCGCTCCGTCGAGCGAACGATTAGCCCGAAATCGGCGATTGATCCAATTGGCTCGGAAAGTAGCTGCTTGAAGACAGCGTGACCTCGATTTCGTCGATCACCTGGCGAACGCCCACCTGTCGCTGACAGCAGGTCAAGCACAGTTGCCGCTCGTAAAACGACTGCACTCGTCCGCAGATCCGCACAGTTCCCTCGTGAACGTGAACCCGGACACGACGAATCGCCGGAATCTGATGCCGCAACGTCTCCATCAGCATCTGTTCCAGGTCCCTGTCGGACATCGCGTCGGATCGAGACATCGCCTCAGCCATCGCCGGCTCCCGGTTTTCAAGTCGTAAATGGACGCATGGCGGCCGAATCCATGGGTTCGCCATGCGTTCGAATGCTCCACGCCACCAGAATGAGCAAATCTTGGGCCTAATGGCGGCTGTCCATCCCGAAACGCCGAACGCTGGGGGATTTCCCGGAGATCTGTCGTCGCCGCTCACTGCGAGAAACGGCGAAATGCTCGTTCTTAGAGCGCGCGATGCACAGTCTAATGGGCGGTGGTAAACCACCTAGGGAATGGTCAATCGGCTGGCAGGCTCCGAGTCAGACGCTGCTTAACATCTGAGCAGCTCCCGCCAGCCAATTGCGATTCAGGAAGCGTTGCCAAAGCACTCGCTCGCAAAAACCCCTACTTTTCCGTCCCGACGGCCGTTTTGCCAGACGATTTCACATCTGGCCGAGCGGCCTTCGTTTCGGAAGGTTTGATTTCCACCCCATCGGTTGCGTCCAGGCTTGCTGGAATTGGTCCG
>JBJTOW010000482.1:0-4766 GCA_046074805.1 Planctomycetota bacterium
AGAGAAAGCGGGCATCTACTGGGGTTGACGCGGGTATCGTAGCCCCAAGATTGGGCAACCACAAGAATACGCTCGCGACCGCGCTACGTGGCGTCCACGGGGAGATTCTTGAGCAGATGGCCTTCGCGCGGGCTGCGATAATACGCGTAGCCTTGCGAGTAGACTTGGTCTTGCGGGAGATGCAAGTAGATGTCCAAGGCACCCCACTTGCTTTCGATAAGCACAAAGCCGTTGTCGCCGGTCGCTTTCACAATCCCCGTATGGATCGGCTCGCCGGCGGCGTCGCGATAGATGATCAGATCACCGACGTGCGCTTCAGTCACAATTTGATAGCCATTGTCATTCAATATCGAGTCGACGTAGCGGCCACGCACTAAATACCGGCCGTCCGTAAAGACCCATCCATGGCAATTCGACGGCGAAGGCTCAGCGTCGTCCACGATGACCTTTGTTTTAAAATCGGCCGGAATCCGCCGTTCGGCTTCGCTCTCTTCCAGCAACTCTTCGCTTGGCAAGAATTGCTCCAATGGTATCTTCCGCCCACGATCCGTGAGCGCGATCTTGCCATCCGAGGAGATTTGCGGCGCCGCGAAATCGCTGACCGTGTTTTGCATCAACTGCGACTGGGCGATGTCGTTCAGTAGCGGCTTTTCAATTCGCCACATCGAAGCGGCGGCTAGTCCCACCGACACGATTAACAGACCGACTGGCGCTGCGATTTGAAAGAGTCCGTTTTTCGATTTCCGCCCCAGCGACGCTCCCAACGCGATCAGAACCCCTGCCACGAACATCGCGCCCACCGCCAAAAAACGATGCCATGGCCGCAATGCCAAGTTCGCGACCCGATCGGCGTCCCCCAAAAGTTCAGCGCCTAACAACACAACCAAGGTGCCCGCCAAAACCGTCAAGCCAATTCCCAAAGCGCGAATACGCACCCGAGGCGATACCAACCATAGCAAAGACACGCCGGCGCATAGTACGGCCGAAATCAATGACGCCAGCCATAGACTCGACGGGAACACGGCTGTCGCGGGAGTGGCTTCCATGATTTCCGGGACAGTTTGGAAGTAGGGACAAACTTCGACAAAGCGGACCGCCCGCCTAGCGACCAGCGGCAAATCAACGGTTCTCTTTCGGTAAACACGGACCAGCCGCGAATGTTTCGTCGTCACACGAAAAAAAGGGCCGCGTAAGCGCTCGGCCGCGCACATGACAATGCGCGGCGACACTACGGACTTGCCGTTTTTCCAAGTTATCCAGGTGGGATTGAGTCGAACTGGCTGCTAGGTGGGAAGGCAGTCAGCCACGAAGGTAGGTGGGTAAGCGGGAAGGTAGGCAGGCAGGGAAGTTGCTGGTAGTGGCCAGGGTGGGGAGTTTCGCGTTCGGGAACGATAATCTGACCGAACTTGGAGGGGAAGCTCACTCCGGCGCCCCCCCTGAACCTACTTGCCGTAGCGTAATGAGTCGAGCAGCCAAGTTCCATTCTCGCGCACTTTGGCGAAGAGGGATTCGCACAGCCGGTCGCGCTGGTCGAAGAGGCGGTAACCGTTGCGCGGGCGAAGATAACCGCGGGCTTGCGGATGCTTTTCGAACAACGCCTCCGCGCCCATTCGCTCCAACCAACGCTCGTATCGGGCACGCTTCTCCAACAACGCCCTCACAATGAACGGCATGACCAGCGAGTAGTCCGCTTGAAGGCTTTCGGTTTGCGTCTGATAAGTGTCGCGATCCACTTTTCCCCAGGTGACCGCCTCGGCGGGCGGGCACGACGACAACGAACCGTCCGTGACCGGCGCCGTCACGATCTGCACGTCGAATTGATAGCCGTCGATATTTTCCAAGCCGAAGATTTGGCTCAGTGCCGGTTCGGGCTGCAGGTTGTAGTTCTTCGGCACGCCACCGCCGAGGATCAAGGTGGCGAGCGACTTGGTGGGCGACTCGGTGAGTCCCCAGTAGTGATAGGCGCACGCCTCGAAAACCTCGGCGTGCATGTCCAGCTCGAACCGATGTCCAGGCACCAAGCCAGCTTGGCCCATCGCCCAAAGTTTGACCGAGTTGAGAAACGCGCTGCCGTCCGCCGCCGCTCCAACCAAAATCGGAATCGCCAACCGATGGCAGCAGGCCAATAACCCTTCGGGCACCGTCCGGCGCCGCTCCTGATCGGCGTACGCTTGTCCGAGCCGAAACCGAAACTCGGTGCCAGTCATTTTCCGCTGCATCTCGGGTTGGGCCAGCAGAGCGGAAATGAAACGGTCCTGATTCATCAAGACTTGCTCATCGAACCCGACATCCGTGACGCGAATCGTCTGGTCGTCCCGCAACGCGCCGTCATCGCCGAAGATCGGCACCTCGAAGAACGAATCGCTGTCGACGCCGTCCAGCGCGCGGTGGCCGTCGTGGTAGCAGACCGCGTCCGTAGTGCTCAAATACGCCACCCAACCGGTTTCCAGCAACGGGTTGAGCCACGTCCAGTGCTGGCCGGAAACCGTCGCCGGCCCCGCGATCGCCAGCGTCATCGGACACCCCGCTCCGATCGCCTGATCGAGAATCGAGTAGACTCGGCGGAGGTACGCCGCGCCAAACGCTGGCAAACAGAACTGAAACAGCTCGTCCAGCGTTTCCACCTCGTCCACTCGACGCGTCAACAGCGGCCGCCGCGCGCCGCCATTCGACGTTCGCGCCGCACCACTGCCTTCACCGATACTGCCTTCACCCGCGCCGCCTTCACCCGCGCCGCCCTCACCCGCGCCGCCGCGATCCTCGGCGTCACCGCTCGGTGTATTGCCCGCATTCGCATCGCCGGGACCAGTGCCACCCTTTCCCGAATTGCCAGATGGACCGGATTGACAAGGAAACCGAGTGCCCATGATGAAAACCCCTGCGAAAACGCGATGAATAACGAAGTGATTTGAACGGCCTTGGCCTTGAAAGGGAAGGGGCAGACGGAGGGGGCAGACTGGCGCGGCCGCCTGTTTCGTTGGCGATCGCCTCGACCACGGAACAGGGCCCTTATTCGCGGTTGTTTGCGGAATCCTGTGCGTTCTCCTTGACGCCGTCCGCCTGCCTATTCGCTGGACTTGGTACATTGGCGCTAACTTATGCAAGCCGCGTTCTTCTGAGTCGGAAGTTCGCGGCCAGAGGCCGTGTGGTGGACTTCCCGTACGTCGAGCCCACCGCTTCGAAGGACGGGAAGTCCGTCACTAAAGACCACAAGCTCATCGCGTTGGAATGGAAACCTCGCGACTTCCAGAATTCACATCGATCCACCCCCGCTTGCAGGAACTCGCCGACTCATGAATTCGACCGCAGCCAACGCGTCCATAACGACAAAGGCCATTCTGGATACTCCGGCGCTTGTGTTAGACCTAGCGGTGTTGGACCGTAACATCGCCTGGCTGGCGAGCTTCTTTCGAGAACGCGGCGTAGCATGGAGACCGCATGCCAAGAGCTATCAATGCACGCGACTGGCCCAGCGTGTCGTCCAAGGTGGAGCGATCGGAGTCACCTGCGCGAAACTGGGCGAGGCCGAGGCGTTCGCGGCGGTCGGGATTCACGATCTGCTCATCACGTGCCCACTGGTCGGCGCATCAAAAATGGAACGCTTGGCCGCTCTGCGCCGCGTCGCCGACCCGATCGCCGTGGTTGATCACGTCGACCATGTGGTAGCGCTCGACGCGGCCGGACGAGCCGCCGGGACGCCGATCCGCGCCTTGATCGAGTTGAACCTGGGGATGAACCGTTGCGGGGTCGAACCAGGCGAGCCGGCCGTGGCGCTTGCGCGACGTATGGCCGCCGCGCCAGGCGTCACGTTCACGGGACTCATGGGCTGGGAAGGCCATCTGCTGACCATCGCCGACCCAGCGGAGAAGAGCGAAAAGATTCGCGCCGCGCTCTCTGGCCTTACCCATACCCGCGACCTGCTTACGGCCGAAGGTTTGCCGTGCCCGATCGTCAGCGCTGGCGGCACAGGCTCGTTCCCGATTAGCGCCTCCACCGGCCAACTGACCGAAATCCAGGCCGGCGGCGCCGTGCTCATGGATATGTTCTACCGACACAAGTGCCACATCGAACCGCTGGAGTTCGCCCTGACGCTGATGGCGACCGTCACTAGCCGTCCGACCGCCACCCGCGCCGTGCTCGACATGGGCCGAAAGTCGCTCAATCCCGAACTCCATCTGCCTGCCCTCAAGGGCCGCGACGACCTGCGCGTCCAATGGCTCTCCGCCGAACACGCCATCCTCGAGGTTCTCGCCCCACCCGGTCCCGCCATCGGCGAACGGTTGGAACTCATTCCCGGCTATGGCGACTGGAGCACGCTTCTGCACGAGCATTATCATGTCTTCGCCGGCGACCGCTTCCTGGAAACCTGGCCGCTGGACGTGCGAACGCAAACTCGCTGATTACTGACCGCTGAGTGCTAAGTGCTGACCGCTGAGTGCTGATTGCTGACCGCTGACCGAGTCGTTTCGTTCCTTTTCCCCAAATGGACCGCGGAGCTTACCGATGGCATCTCCTCATCGCTCAGAGTTCGCGGACGAACCGCAGGGCCAGCCGCAGTCGCCCAATCCCTATGCCGCGCCAACGTCCGTGGACGCGGCGTTGCTGGGCGGTCCGAGCTCATCGACCGATGTTGTTCTCGACACGTTCGGGCCTCCAACCACGATTCGCTACCAAGTGCTGGCGTTCGCCGTAACGATGTCGGTGTTGCTTTATCTGCATCGGTTCGCCTTGTCGGTCGCCATGCCGCCCATCGGGTCCGAGCTTGG
>JBJTOW010000483.1:0-4217 GCA_046074805.1 Planctomycetota bacterium
GAGCGAACGGTTCTTGTTGCCTCCCAGTCCCCCAGCACGGAAACTGCTAGCGGCGGCTCCGCCGCGATCCCAGCGTTAGCGGCAGGGGCGGCGTCCGGTTTGGCCGCATCCGGTTTTGGGGCGGGGACGGCGGCGAGCGGCTTTTCCAGGGACCAGACTCGGATCTGGCCGTCGCCGCCAAACGCCGCAACGCGTCGGCCATCGGCGGTCGCGGCCATGGAAGTCAACGACGCCGGACTGCCGACCCCCTGGGCCAGCCAACGGCCCGTTTTCGCGTCCCACAATCGCAAACTCTTGTCCGATCCAATCGTGACGAGCAAACGGCCGTCAGCGACATAAGCGACACCTGTGGCCGCTCCAGGGTGCGCGGCGATCAGTCGATAGCACGACGGAGCGAGCACGCGCACTTGGTTATCGGCCGAAGCTACCCAAAGTTGTCGGCCGTCGTCGCTGAACGTCAGGTCGATCGCGTTGGCGCCCAGCGTGATGTCTTCCAGCAACACCAGCGGATCTTGCCCGTAGATCCGCAAATGCTGATCGACACCGGCGACAGCCAACCGCCCATCCGCGGACCAGGCGATGGCGGCCACACCGGCCGGGGTGTTTAGAGCGGGCACCGCCGCGCCATCGGACGTCCGCCACAAAGAGATGCTGGCGTAGGCGGCGCCAACCTGGCCGCCCACCGCGATCATGCCACCGTCCGGCCGAACAGCCAAGCAGGTCGGTGGAACGGGATGTTGCGTCAAGCTCTTCGCGAGCGTGCCGTCGCGATTCCAGATTTTCACCGTTCGGTCTTCGCCGCACGTGACGATCTGCTTTCCATCCGGCAGCCATGCGGCCGCTAAGACTTTGGCGGCATCGGCCAGCCATTGGCCAACCACCACTTCGCGATCCGCTCGCACGCCGCCCTCGGCGAGCGACCAATGCGGGCGGCCGCTGTCCGCGAGCGTTAAGCCGACGAGCGTTCCGCCCGACGCCCAGTGCTGGATTTCACGGCCGGTGGCGAAATCAAACAATCGCACGATCTGATCGTCGCCTGATGTGGCAAACCGAGTGCCGCTCGGCGACAACGCGATGCGCCGCAGCGCCGCCGGAACCGTCACGGCGCTGACGACCGCGCCATCCATGGCGTTCCAGACTCGCGCCGATTTATCGGCGGAAACAGCGGCGACCCGCGTTCCATCACCGGAAACCGCCACGCCCGTGACGGCGTCCGTTGGACCGGCGAACGATCGCGGCGACTGACCGGTCGCCAGCGTCCACATCCGGACCGTTTTGTCGATTCCGCCACTGATGACGCTTTGGCCATCCGGCGTGAAGACGCAACTGGACGCGGCGCCCGTATGCCCCGTGAGCACTCTTTCGAGCCGCGTGTTCCGAGTTTCCACGCGGCCGCTGGCGTCAAGCGTCGCGAAGTAGAGCGGCGTCGGATTGGCGGCCGGAGCCGGCGCACCAGCTGGAGCAGCGGGCGCCGCCAATGCCGCGATCGCGATGCCGATGGGTGCCGCGGCCGCATTGGGAACGGCCGCATTAGGAGCGGCCGCATTACGAGCGGCGGCGCTGAGCGGGCCGGCTTCGACCAACCGTCCCGTCGCCGCGACCAACACCGAGTATTCACTGGCGTTCGCGGCGATCACGCGGGTCTGATCGGTCGAGTAGGCCAAGGCGGTCGCGGGCGCGGGCAGCGGCAGCTTTCGTTCTTGCTGTCCGTTGGCGTTGAGCCAGAACACCAAATGTCCATCGCGGGTAACGGCAGCCGTCTGCAAACCGTCCCGTCGCAATGCCAACGCCGCGACATCGAACTCACCACCCGCCATGGTCGCGATGACACGACCCTGCAGGTCGTGCATTTTGATGGTCTTATCCACACCCGCCGTCAGCAAGTGTTGGCCGTTCGGCGCCCAGATCACGCGTGTAAATCCGGCTGGGTGCGCAGGGAACGCGGCGACCGCTGACACAGTCTGCTTAGCGATAGCCATATCGCGCGTAGCGTAAACCACCGTCGCGTTGTCCGCTCCAAAATGAGCGACTGCGGGAACGGCGACGTTCGGAGCGGCCGGATTCGGAGCGGCATTCGCGGCCGCTGGAGCCGCCGGAGGCGCTACGGCAGGAGCATTGGGGAGGACGGCGGGATTCGCGGCGTCGGACGTGGCGAGCGGCTCGAGCACCTGCAAGACGCGGCCGGTGGCGATGTCGACGACTTGCACCGATCCGTCCTCGTCGGTGACGGCCGCCCGTAGTCCATCGCGGGAAAGGCGAACACCGACCGCTTGGAACGGCAACGGATAGGTGCCGGCGATCTGGCCTGAAGCGAGCGTCCAGACTCGCAGTTGCTTGTCGCGGGCGGTGGCCAAGACCTTTTGGCCATCGGGGCTGATCGCGACCGAGGTAATGGCATCAGCCGCGCCGGCGCAGGCGCGGACCGCCGCGCCGCTCGCCACATTCCACAGTCCAACCGACTTGTCGCGGCCGCCCGTCGCCACCGTGGCGGCGTCGATCGAAAACGCGACGCTCGTGAGCGGCTGCGGACTGGCGGTGATTTTGCGAAGGGCGAGCAGTTTCGCGACGCGCACTTGACGGTCGTCGGAGCCAACGACGACCGACTTTCCGTCTGGCGTGAAAGCCAAGCCGCTTGGCACGGTCGCCCCGAGATCGAAATCCTCGAGCAGTTCGCCGGCCGCCGTCCAAACGCGAATCGCGCCATCGGCCAGGGTTGCGGCGAACCGCTGCCCGTCGGCGGACCAAGCGACGCCCCGAATGGCAGCCGGTAGATTAGCCGCCGTCGGTCCGGCTGCTCCGCCCGCCAAAGCGAACTGGCGGATCGACTTGTCGGCGCAGCCCACGAGCACCGTCTTTCCATCGGTGGAGAGCGCGAAACGCTCGATCGGGGCCCCAACGGCGAAAGTCGCTAAGGCTTTGCGATCCGCCAGTTGCCAAGTCTTGATGGCGCCGTCGCCATGCGCCGTCACAAGGGTGGAGGTTGCCGCGATGATCGACATGCCGACGACCGGGGCGCCGGTGTCGAGCGCGGCGGTTTCCTTCTTTTCCGCGATGTTCCAGACCTTGACTTGGCCGTCCGCGCCGCCAGAGAACAACGTGCCGTCGGGGGCGTAGACGAGCGCCTGCACAGCCGCCGCATGGCCTTCCAAAATCGCCGACTGTTGGCCATCCGCGAGATTCCACACTCGGATCTTTTGGCCGGCATCCGCCGTCGCCAACTGCTGAACGTCGCCGCGCCATGCCAAAGTGCGGATCGGCATCTCGTGCGCCAAGGTCCAGCCCGGGGCTCCGTCCGCCACGTTCCACAACCTCACCGCTTTGTCGGCGCCAGTCGTCGCGATCGTGGCGCCGTTGGGCGATAACGTCACGTCTTCCACGGCGCCCGTGTGCCCAGACATTACTCGCGGAGCGGCTGGGATATCCCACACGCGCAACACGCCATCGTCGCCGACGGAAACCCACGGCGCCGGACGCGGTGGAAACGCGACGCCTCGCGCCGCGCCAGTGTGGGCATGAAGCCGAAGAGCCAACACGCCATCGGCCGCGCCGCGAACGGAAACGCCGCCGCTAGCGTCCGCCACGGCAACCGCCAGGTTGTCCGCCGATACGGCAATCGCTGTCGTCGGAGCTATGCCCGAATCCACCTGATACAAAACGTTGCCGGTCGCAATTTCGAAGGCACGCAGCTTGCGGTCGAGATTCGTCACATAAACTCGCTGGCCGTCCGCCGAAGTGGCGAGCGTCTCGGCGGCCGCCGGCAGTTTCGCGACCGCTTGCACGGTTTGGAACGGCAATTGCCAAACTCGCACCATCCCGTCGCCACCGGCGGACGCCACCTGGGCACCGGCCGCATGGTAGGACAGCCCCGTAAGCTCGCCTTCGTGCGCTTTAAGTCGCGTCAGCGGAGCGCCTTGTCCCGCGCCGGCGACACTGAGTCTGCCGGTCACGTCACCTGCCGACAGTTCGCCGCCATCGGGACGTATCGCGATGGCGGTTGGCCGAGCGTACACCGAAAGCGGACCGCGGATCGGCTTGGCATCGGCGACGGTTAACCAGTGAATCGCGCCATCCGCTTGCGCCGCCGCAACCGCAAGTCCATCTGCGGAAGACGCAAGCGGCAGGGGACTGGGCACGGCGGGAGCAATCGGCGCCGCGTTGTTCGCGGGCGCCGCATTGCCCGGCGGGATCGCGGCGGGCACCATCGGGGCGGCCTTCAG
>JBJTOW010000484.1:0-2516 GCA_046074805.1 Planctomycetota bacterium
GGACTGGGAAGTCCGTCGTACGGCAGAAAATCGCAACTTCAAGACTTGCGCCTAGGGTTACGATTACCAGCGTCCAATTCGTGGACGGTTATGAAAATCAAGGAGCGGCAGGAGGAGTCGCAGGCGTGGCGGGCCTCGGCACGGGAGGCGCGGCAGCCCCCGGAGCGCCTGGCAGTCCTGGAGCGCCTGGCAGTCCTGGAGCGCCTGGCAGTCCCGGAGCGCCTGGCAGTCCCGGAGCGCCTGGCAGTCCGCGAATCACCGGCAACGCGTTGCGTGGGCCTTGGAACATCGGCGCAAACTCTTCGTAAACCTTGTGGGCCTCGGGGTGTTTTTGCTTCAGCTCGTCGAGGTCCTTCGCTTCGAACTTCCGCGTTGTCGACTTCCCATCTTTCGTCTCGGTCAACTCCAACGTGACCGGTCCCATTCGCGGGAGGTCGATGTTCACTTTGCGGCCATTTTCGGAGACTTCGATTTTTTTGTGCCCATTGTTGTCGGATACCGAAATCGAACGCGCAACGCCACCGTTAATGCCTCCGTTCACTCGAATTCCGCGTTGCGCCGCGATGCGAATATTGCCCGCGATGAGCGGCGCGCGGGCGATGGCGTTCGCTTGAACGATGATCGGAGCGTTTCCCCGCATGGCGGCCGTCGCAGTGGGATCAGCCACCGGCCGCAACGCGGCTCGAGCCGCCCGCGCGACCCGGTCCATCGGTGCCGCAGTGTCTTCGGGTCCCGCTAACTTCTTCAAGGATTCGCCAGCCGCCGCCTTCAGCTTCTCGTCCCCGCGGCGAAAATGTTGCTCGAGCATTCCTATGGCCCGCTGCGAGACCTCACGGCTTGGATGCCGAGCAGCCTTGGACAAGTGCGGGATCGCCACTTGTCCGGCCTGCATGAGCCGCTGGGCGGCCGCTTGTCGTTTACCGAACTGTGCCGCGTCCAAATCGACGATCCACTGCTCGATCTGTTCGC
This sequence comes from Planctomycetota bacterium, assembly GCA_046074805.1. Lineage (GTDB taxonomy): Bacteria > Planctomycetota > Planctomycetia > Pirellulales > Pirellulaceae > CAIXSC01. The sequence continues at coordinate 970 of JBJTOW010000484.1, forward strand.
CCGCCGGCGACTCTTCGGGCGTTTTTACTGGTGTTTCCGCCGGCGCCTCCGCTGGCGTTTCCACCGGCTTTGTCGCGGCTGACGGTGTCGTCTCTTGAGCGGGGCTCGATGAACCAATGCTCGTCAAGCCGCCCACAAAGGTCGTGGCGGCGATGAAAGCCACGAAACGCCGACGGCGTTCGCGGGCGATTGCCTGATGGTGTCGGCCAACGAAACGATCGAAAATCTTGCGCAACATTTAGACTAGCCCTCGAACGTAGGCGATCGGACGAAGCGGCCGGGAACGACAGCCGCGATTCGCGAGCGGAGTTCGACCTGCCCAACGCGGACCAAAGACTATAGCAGAAACGGTTTAGGAATCAAAAGCGTCGCCGCTGCGGTTCGGCCATCGCACGAGGGAATCAAACAGCGAGCGAATCGATAGTGTCACCGCCGCGGTTCGGCCATCGCCGCCAGGAAATGGTCCATTTCGGCGGGAAGCGGCGAGGTGAACTTGAGCAGTTTGCGGGAGACCGGATGGGTAAATCCGAGTTGTTTGGCGTGCAAGGCCACTCGGGGAAAAGGCCAGACAGCATGGCGGGCCCGAGTTGGCTCGTAGCGTCGATCGCCGAGCACCGGATGGCCCGATTCCGCGAACTGCACGCGAATCTGATTGCGACGGCCCGTCTCCAGCCAAATCTGCACAAGCGTTGTGTCGGGGAAGCGGCGGAGCACTCGGTAATGCGTCACCGCCCGCTGCCCGATCGATTCGTCCTCCGTTGAAAACCGATTTAGATCGGAATCCGTCGCGAGCATCGAGTTGAAGGTGCCCGTAGTTCCGATCGGTTCGCCGGACGCGACCGTGCCGGCCACCAACGCCATGTAAATCCGCTCCGGTTTGTTCGCCGCGAACTGGTCGCGAAGAGCTGCGGCAAGCGGTTCGGTGCGGCCGAAAACCAGCAATCCGGACACCTCGCGGTCCAGGCGGTGGGCATGGAAAACTTCGCGTTCGCCGACCGTTTCGCGGACATATCGAGCGACCCGCGCGACCAGCGTGTCGCTTTCCTCGCGGCGCGTGGGAACGCTTAACAAACCCGCCGGTTTTTGCACAACAAGCAGATAGCGGTCCTCGAATACCAGATCGAAACCGTATTGGCGGCGCCGGGGCGGCCTGGTGGGATAGCCCCGACCGAGCTCGTAAGTCAACTCGACCTTGTCGCCGGTCAACACTTTCTGGCCGGGAAACACACTCAAGCAACCGTTCACGCGAACGCAACCGTGCTCGAACATTCCGGTCACTTGCGCTCGCGGCAAGCCGCACATCCCCTGGATCACTCGATCCAAACGCAAGCCCACGGCGGGGCAGTCGCGGGGGATGATATGGCACTCTTTTTTAAACATGTTCTCGGTGACACAAATTACGGCAGGTAGTTCAGTGTGTAGTAGGCGGCGGGATGAAGAAGCGGCAGCCCGTCGCGGTTGCGGACGCCATCCAAATGCAATTCGTGAACGTGGCCGATTTGCGGTTTATCGATCACGATCCGCACGCTTTTGCCCGACGGATCGAC
>JBJTOW010000485.1:0-3338 GCA_046074805.1 Planctomycetota bacterium
CCGCCACGAAGTTGCATGTCGCCGCCGTTCGTGACCCTAGTGGCCAGCGAGTCGGTGAGACTGTTTCCAAAACCATGGCCCGCCAATTTTCCTCCGCACCCACAGTTCCGGAGCCCCAATCATGACGCTCGGCCCCGTTCGCTCAATAAGTCGAACTTGGATCGATGACCCGGTTGTCGCGAATCCGGGACCGGTTGTTGCGCGTCGGGCCGCGTCTATCGCGCATCGGGGCCCCTTTCTTCCAACCCCATGCGCCGCCATTTCATGGGCGATTGCGCTGGGAGGGCGGGTTGCCACTTGGGCCGCAGTTTTCATCTCGGTATGTGTCTCCGTCGCAGGCGCCGCGAGCGGCCAAGATGCCGCAAAGCCAAACGACATCTCGCCCGTACTGCGAGTCAGCTTCGATGAACCAAGCTTGGGCCGGTTTCCCGACCCTCAACCGTGGCCAGCGCGGCGGGAAGCGGGCCCGTGTCCCCCTATGTATCCTGGGTTTCCGGCAAACAACCAAGCGGCGCGGTTCGAGCGGATGTCGAGCGTGCCCGTGATCGCCGATGGTGGTGAACGTCCCGATCTTCGGTTCTCCGCGGGCGATTCGATCACGCTGGAAACCTGGGTTCGGGTGGACGCTCTGGCGTCGGGAGCCTTCGCGTACCTGCTCGGCAAGGGGCGAAACGGCCAGCCCGGTTTCGTCGAAAAAAATCAAAACTACGCCCTGCGACTCAAGGGCGACCCGGCTGGCGCCAAGCTCTCGTTCCTTTTCGCCAGCGCGGGGCAATGGCATCGCTGGACATCGCGCGACGGACTGGCCACCGACCACCCGTGGCATCATGTGGCGGTCTCCTACACTTTCGGCAAACCCGACAGTTTGCGCGCGGTGATCGATGGTAAGGAATCGAGCGGCTCGTGGGACATGGACGGCAAAACCGATCGGCCACCCGTCAGCGATCACGATGACCTGCACATTGGCTCGGGCAACGGCGGTGGCGCGGCGAACCGCTTCGTCGGAGCGCTTGATGAAATTGCCCTGTATCGCGGGGTGGTGCCGCTGGAGACTCTCAAGAGCCGTTTCCGCTTTGTGCCGCCGCCGCCGTCGGTCGATCCGTCGACACTGCCGGCAGGCCGAGTGGTTGTGGAACTGTGCGAGCAGGGAATCGCCAGCAGTGTGAGTTGGCCGGGTATGCCACCCGCCGCAAGCGAGCGTTTCGAGATTCCCGCGTTTGGACTGGCCGAGTTGCCAGTCAAGTACGTGGAGACGGGCATTCGAGGCGATCGCGCCAATCCGCTGATGTTGCGAATGGCGGCTAAAGTTAGTTTACCGGCCGGAAAACACCGCTGGTTGCTGCGTGCCCGCGGTCTGACTCGCCTCTATCTGGACGGCGCCAATGTGCTCGGTCTGGCGTCGATCAAAGGCGACAGTGGAGGACATGGCACTGTCGCCCGCGTTGAAGATTATTTGAATCTCGGTCCTGATTTCCGGTTCGCCCCGCCCGGCACGCAGGAGATCTCGAAAGAGCTCAAAATCGACCAGGGTGAGCATCTTGTCATTCTGGAAACCATGATCGGCGGTGCGCTGGGCGGAGCCCTGTTGCGGCCAGAACCCGGCGAGACAGTCGTCGCTATCGCTTTGGAAGGCGGCGACGAATGGCGGTTGCTTGCCGCCGGCGGCGATCCGTCCCAATCGAGTCTGGGACCGTCCTACAGCGACGCAGGGTGGGACGTTTACGCCGCCGCGATGCGACGCCAGTTCGCGGAACAGGCCACAGCAACTCGCGCCGCCTTGAGAGCCAACCAAGGCGACTATTGGAATGCCCGTCGCCGAGCGGCCCAAGAGTGGCTAACTCGAGTCCCCGGACCGACAGTTCCCGCCATTCCCGCCGGCTATCCGGCTCACAACCCGATCGACCATTTTCTGGCGGCGCGGATCGAGGAATTGAAACGCCAACAGACCTCGCAACCCGGCCAACTGGCCTTTCATCGCGACATCCAACCGCTTTTCGAGTCGATTTGTTGGGATTGCCACCGTGGAGGCAAAGCGCAAGGCGGCTTGCGGCTCGACAGTTCCGCGAGCGCGCGGGCGGGTGGCGACTCGGGCGAGCCGGCTGTTTCGCCGGGCAAAGCCGATCACAGCGAACTGCTGCGTCGAGTGCGTTCCGCCGATCTTTCGACTCGGATGCCGCCGCGTGGCGAACCACTGTCCGCCGAGCAGATCAAGCTGTTGGAACGGTGGATCGCCGAGGGAGCCAATTGGCCCGAACTACCGCCTGAACCGTTCGCCTTGACGCCGCTGTGCGACGACCTGACGTTCCTCCGACGAGCGACGCTTGACACGATCGGACTGCTACCGACGCTCGATGAGATCGCTGCCTTCACCGCCGACTCGCGCATCGACAAACGGCGCCAGGCGATCGACCGATTGCTGGCCGATCCCCGCTGCGCCGACCACGCCATCGGTTATTGGCTGGATGTGCTCGCGGAAAATCCAAATATCTTGAACCCGACGCTGAACAACACGGGGCCATTCCGTTGGTGGCTTTACGAATCCCTGCTGGATGACAAGCCCCTCGATCTATTGGCGACCGAGCTGATTCGCATGCGTGGCAGCGAACGCTTTGGCGGTCCGGCGGGGTTCGCGGTCGCGACGCAAAACGATGTGCCGATGGCCGCCAAAGCCGCGATTTTAGCCACGGCGTTTCTCGGTCGCGAAATGAAATGTGCCCGTTGCCACGACGCGCCGGCGCATCTCAGCCGCCAAGAGGATCTATTCCAGCTGGGAGCGATGCTTGCCGCCCAGCCGCTCGAAGTGCCTGCGACCAGCAGCGTGCCGATCGATAAGTTGGCCGAAGGCGGCCGCAAACCGCTCATTCAAGTCACGCTTAAGCCCGGAGCCAAAGTCCAGCCGGCATGGCCGTTCGCCGACCTATGCGATCCGCGCGCGGCCGCCGAGCCTTCCCCAAACGTGAACGCCATCGCTCAGTCGCGCGAGCAATTGGCGGCTTTGATCACTTCGCCGGCCAACGAACGATTCGCGCAAGTGATGGCGAACCGACTGTGGCAGCGTTTGCTGGGACGGGGGATCGTGGAACCGGTTGAGGACTGGGAGAAAGGACAGCCGACACATCCGGAATTGCTGCGTTGGCTCGGACGGGAATTGGTCGCCAGCGGCTATCAAGCGAAGCATGTCATGCGGCTGATCATGAATTCGCACGCCTACCAGCGGCAATCGGATCCGGCCCGGACGGCTCCGAGTCCGCTGGCGGTGGCCCCCGCCCCCCGCCGGCTCGCCGCCGAACAGGTGGTCGATTCGCTGTTCGCCGCGACGGGCACGCCGTTCCGCGTGG
>JBJTOW010000486.1:0-3205 GCA_046074805.1 Planctomycetota bacterium
CGCCCGCCTGCAACGCCTCCTCCGCCAGCGTTCGCAAAGCGGCCGCCATGTCGTGCAGACGCTGCTGCGCCAACGATTCCATCGTCGGACGAACGCCAACAACCAGCACCAACGCGAACACCGCCGCCAACGCCGCCGCCGACCCGGCCGCCACGCTGAATAATCTCCAATAAAGCCGCGAAGACCGCATGGCGCTCGCACCTTGTGACGCCGACATCGAACCAGTGACCAGATGGACGGACGGAGCCAGAGAACTCGGGAAAACTATTGGAGCAGTCGGCAGACCGCCTCGCGATCACAAACAATACGCTCGCGCGGCACTTTGGACCATCCGAAACGGGTAATCAAGTCGACCGGAAAACACGATTCGCCCAGTTCGCCAAGTCCACTTTGCCACGCTAGCCAGCCGACCAAACGCTCGGGGGCGATTCCGGCGTCGCGAAACCAGCTTATCCGAGTGTCCCCATGCCTCTTCGCCAACCGCCGGCCATCGGGCCCCACCACAAGCGGAACATGCCAAAAACGAGGCGGCGTGAGGCCGAGGGCTTCGTACAGCAGAAGTTGGCGCGGCGTGGAAGACAGTAAGTCGTCGCCCCGAACCACTTCCGTGATTCCCATCTCCGCGTCATCGACGACGACCGACAACTGGTAGGCAGCGGTGCCCGACCCCTTCCAGACCACGAAATCGCCGCTGGTCGCCGCCACGTTCCCGACGGCCTGTCCCGCCATGACGCCACGGAAACCGTCGTCGAAGGCCACCACGCCGTCCTCTCCCGCTGGAACTCGAAATCGCCATGCGGGCTGTCGTCCGCCACGCTCCGCACCTGCCAAGACTTCCCAGGGCCGCTCGAACGTCAACCGTTCGCCGGGCCCGCCCAAACCGGGCTCTGGCGGTCGACAAGTTCCCGGGTACGGCGGCCCCTCATCGCCAATGTGCGGAGCGGATGCCGCCCGCTCGATGTCCGTTCTCGAACAGCGGCACGGATAAATCCGACCGGCCGCGGCCAACCGTTCCCAGGCCGCCTGATACAAGCCTAGACGCTCGGTTTGTACGTACGGCCCCTCATCCCAGTCCAGCCCCAACCACTGAAGGTCGACGATCAGCTGTGCGACCGTCTCCGGCTTCACGCGCGGGCCATCCAAATCCTCGATACGCAGCACTACTCGGCCACCTTGGGCTCGAAGCGAGAGCCAAGCCAGCAAAAACGTGCGGGCGTTGCCCAGATGCAGGGCGCCCGTGGGGGATGGAGCAAGTCGACCGCGAATCATCGGCGGATTCTATACGCATTCCCCTCTCAGGAGGAAGAAAGTTGTGCGAGTGCCCAAAGTCAAACATTGACGCACGTCGATCCAGCCAGTTTAATCGTGCCATGCGACTGGCGGGGTGGCGAACGCGGAGAGGCCGCTGAGCACCGCACGCAAGTCGTGTTCCGTTGTGTTTCGCAACTCGATCGATGGAGGAACAGGAATGACGCGGTTTACGAAGGGTCTGGTTTTGGCGGTCGTGGCGCTGTTGGTTGGCTCGGTGGCGACCGTTCCGGCTTCGGCCCGTCCGAACTACTGCAAGGAATTCATCGGCCACTACACCGCTGTCAAAGCGGCGGCCGACACCAAGTGCGGTATCTGCCATGAAGGTGCGGACAAGAAGAACAAGAACGACTACGGCAAGGCCTTGGGCGCCGTGATCGCCAAGAACGAGAAGGACGTGGCCAAGATCAAGGAAGCCTTGGTCGCGGTCGAGAAGGAAAAGAGCAGCGTGGAAGGCAAGACCTTCGGCGACCTGCTGAAGGAAGGCAAGCTGCCCAGCGGCAAGTAGTCTTTCCGCCCAGCGAACCGCTCGAAATGCCGAACGGATCGCTGGAATGCAGCCTCCACCAACAAGCAACCCGCCGACAGACTTCGGTTAGATAGACGGGCAACGCTTTCGTGGAATCAGCTCAGGGAACGTGCCCGCACTAGCGGTCACGTTCCTTTTTTTTCCATCGTTGTCGGGGCAGTCGCCGGGCGTCGTAACCCGAATCGCCAGCCTTCCCAGGACTAGCTACTCCGCCACCACATCGCCCGCCGCCCGAGTCCCCAACGCTTGCCACACGGCCCGCTGGATCGTCTGACTGAACGGACGAACCGAACCGTCCATCCGCAGCGCATTGACGATTCCTCCCGAGTGATAACTGCGGGAAGTAATGATCGCACTCGTCGGGTCCACCTGCGTCACCCCCTCTCGCATCCCGCTGACATCGATGTCGTACGTTCGTCCATCGCTGTGCGCGTAAGGCACTCGAGTCTGCGGCGGGAACGTCGTTGTAAATCCGCTGTGGATCGCTCGGCCGCACACCCATTCGGTGTGACCGGTCATCGCCCAGGCTCCACCCGTATAGCCACTTGCCACATCAGCTGGCGTGGCGGGTGGCGTGGCCGGCATTCCCGGCCGGTCATGGAAACGCGGCTGGTACGCCTTCACCTCGGAAAATGCCAAAGTGTTGCTCAAACCGTCCGTAAACGCCGCCGTGGAGAACTGTGCGTTAGGGGCGAACGCTCCACCGCCATCCTGCTGAGTCACCGGGTGGAAGACGAAGTACGCGCCGACGTTCATCGCGTAGTTCAGCGGAAAGTGCTCGGGTTGGCCAGATGTCGCGTTGTTCCGCGGCCGATCCTGCGTTTCATTCGGGCAAATCAACACCGCCACACGCGTCGCCGCCACCCCGTGCGGCGGAAACAACGACTGATTGGTCGCGTTGTGGTACCCCAAGCCAAAGTTGATCAGGCTGTAAGTGTTACCACCCTCCATGTACGGCAGAAGAAAACTCTGCCCCGACCACGGCTGACTCGCCGACGCCCCATAGGTGATCGTCGACGGCGGAAAGCATCCCAACGCCCCTTCATAGTTATGCAGGGCTAACCCGAGTTGCTTAAGATTGTTCTGGCACTTCATTCGCCGACCCGCTTCGCGGGCCGCTTGCACAGCCGGCAACAACAACGCGACCAACACCCCGATGATGGCGATCACCACCAACAACTCGACAAGCGTAAAGCCAGCCCTGTTTCGCATCGGACATCACTCCTCAATGCTTTCCCAAGCAACTTGCGGCGATTCAGATGATATTGAGACTCTGTCTCACAAGCAGAGTCTACCGCGTTCCCGACGCTCGGCAAGAGCCTCGTCGATTTTTACGGCTCGAGGACGGCCATTCGCTTCCGCTAGAAT